>CAYVST010000014.1:0-51338 GCA_964454185.1 uncultured Alteromonas sp. | reverse complement strand
TATACCTAATGCGCAGTTTGATATAGACACCCCTCAAGACTGGACGCCGCTGGCAGATTAATCTGCGTGTGGCGGCGCTTCTAGGTTATTTTAGTTCTGTGCACGCGGGTTGTGGCAATACTAATACTAAACGCGCAACGCCGCGCCGGGGCGTTGAATATAAAGCAAACGTGCGCCCAACATCACAGCGGCTGCACTTAGTCCCACAATAAACCCAATCCAGAAGCCGGCTGCCGCCATGGGCTCGACAGTCACCCAGTTGGTTCTGCCTAAGATCACGCCCGTGGGTAAGCCAATTAACCAGTACGACACAAATGTAATGATAAACATTGCTGTCGTGTCTTTGTAACCGCGAAGTGCATTGGCTGAAATAACCTGCACAGCGTCAGATAGCTGAAACAGTGCGGCGTAAATCAGTAGCGCATTGGCTAGGGTATATACGGCTTCATCACTGGTATAAAGCCCAATAATAAAGCCCTTTGCTAGCAAGGTGAATGTAGCGGTGCACGCTGCAGTGCAAAAGCCAATTAAAATGGCAGTGCGTGCTGCGATTTTGGCTTGTCGCCCGTTATTTTGACCTATGCGATAACCAATACGAATTGCTGCCGCCATGCCAATGCTCATTGGGAACATAAACATTAACGCCGAAAAGTTAAGCGCTACTTGGTGCGCGGCTACCGTATTGGCGCCAAACGGTGCAAGTAACAGCGCTACCAATGAAAATAGCGTTACTTCAAACAAAATGGTCATGGCAATAGGTAAGCCCATTTTAAACGTACGGTTTATGGTAGTGAAATTGGGTTTATACACCTTGCCAAATAGGTTGTACTTTTTAAGGGCAGGGGCAAAACGCACGTACACAAATGTTGCAATAAGCATGGTGTAAATAACGATGGCGGTAGCCACGCCACAACCTGCGCCACCCATTGCGGGTATTGGCCCTGCACCGTAAATAAACATGTAGTTGCCTACAACGTTAGCCAACAATCCAATAACGGTAATGGTCATAGTGGGTTTGGTTTTACCCAAACCTTCGCAGTAGTTACGTAACCACTGGTATAGCGCAAAGCCTGGCATGGCCAGTAACACATAGGTAACGTAGTCTACGGTAATAGTGAAAAGCTCTGGTGCCATGGGAAATAGCGATACTATGCTTTTGGTAAACGGTAATAGCGCGGTAACCACTACACCTACAAAAAATACCAAGTAGCCAGCCTGCTGCGACGCATCGGCAATGCCTTCTATGTTCTTGTTACCTTGCAAGCGCGAAATAATAGGCGGCAAAGCCAGCGCAATACCTTGAATAAAGCACAAAAGCGGTACCGTAATGCTAAAACCAAGGGCAACAGCAGCCATGTCAGTTGCGCTGTAACGCCCCGCCATAATGGTATCGCTTACGCCCATTAGCATTTGTGTAATTTGCGCAACCAATAAAGGCCACGCCAGTTTTAATATGTCTCTACCTTCCAGTAGGAAGCGTTTCTTGTTCACGAGTGTGTAGTCTCAAATAGTCGTCGTGTGCACACGGTGTGCTGCAACACGCTTTTTAGTTTGTATGCTGCCGCGCGCTTTTAAACGCTGTCTTTGCGGCTAATTTGTTATTTATAGGTGAAAGGGCATCACCGGTACGCTGTCGCCTTTGTTCAGGGTGGCAATATCCTCGTGGATCACCATTAAACAGTTGGCCGAGGTAATTGACGTCATTACACCAGAGCTCTGCGATTTAAACGGCGTTACTTCCCATTCGCCGTTTGCGTTTTTCACCATGGTTGCACGCTGAAAATCTCGTCGCCCTGCGCGGCGTTTTACATCTCGGGTAATGTTAGCGTTGATGTAAAGTGGTTCGTAGTTACCGTTTTGCCCCTGCAGCTTTTTAATTACGGGCACTACTAGCAGCTTTGCCGTCACAAATGACGACACCGGGTTGCCAGGCAGGCCACAAAATAGGGTGTTGCCTATTTTTCCAAGGGCAAATGGCTTGCCGGGTTTCACCGCTATTTTCCAAAAATCAATGTTGCCTAGTTCGCTTATAATGTCTTTTACATAGTCAGCATCGCCAACCGATACGCCGCCACTGCTTACCATTACATCTACTTTGGTGCTAGCTTCAGTGAAAAGCGCGCGTAGTGAGGCTTCGTCATCTTCAACAATACCAAAATCAATAATATCCACGTTTTCGTTTCGCAAGATACTGCTTACACCCACGCGGTTCGACTCGTAAATTTGTGTGCTGGCGCGCTCGCTGCCAGGGTGCGCCAATTCAGACCCAGTAGCTACCACGCCAACGCGAAGTTTACGGTACACGGTAACGTCGCTTTTACCTTGCGAAGACAATAACATAAGGTGCTCTGCGCACAGCTGCGTACCTTGTTTTACTAGCACATCGCCAACGGCTATATCATTGGCTTTTTTACGAATATTCTCACCAGACGAGGGTGCTTTCGTAATGCAAACGTTGTCTTTGCCACCATCGGTGTTTTCAATCATTACCACGGCGTCGGCCTGTGGTGGCATGGGGGCGCCTGTCATTATCTTAAACGCATGGCCCGCTTGTAGTGGAGTGCTTGCCTCCATGCCTGCGGTGATAACACCTTGCACGTTAAGAGGCGTTTCGCCGTCAAGCGACGCGGTATTAACGGCGTATCCGTCCATAGCGGAATTGTCCCAAGGCGGTACGTCTACAGTAGCCACAACATCATCGGCCAATATGCGGTTGGTGGCATCAAAAATACTTATTTGTTCAGTCTCGCTAATAGGCGAAGCGGCATCGAGTGCTTTAGACAACGCTTCTTCTAACGAAAGCCATTTAGATGACATACCAGATACCTTTTGATCATAGCTAGTGAAAACACACGGATATTACCGAATAAAACTCACTTACCATAGGGTTATCAACAAATTAATTGCTATCACTTAATGCTATTTATCATACCAATGGCGTATTGTTGGTTTTTTCAATTGTTAGTATTTTGAAAGTGTTAGTAACTTTACAAAGTGAGCTCTATGAAAAAACACGTCCATGGCAATTCTCAGGTTTACTGGAACGGTTCAGTGTTGGTAATTAAACCTAGTGGAACCTTTAATATGGATGGTGTGCATGATGTAGCGCAGAAAGTAAAAAAGTGCATTGAAAATAGGCCTTCAGGCAATTGGTTACGGTTTTATGTGTTTGAGGATGAAGCCACACTTGGCCCTATGGACACACTTCCTTTGGTCGCAGAAAGTCTTAAAGCCAGTAAATCAATTGGCTGCGTTGGCGTTTTTGCAGCGGGCGGTAACTCGCTTAACCAAAAAGGTTTAGAACTCATTTGCGAGCAGGCCAATTTGCCACTTTATTTTTGTGAATCACTCGAAATTGGCATAGCATCGGCTTACAAAATGACGGCATAAGCCGGTTTTCTGAAGGCTAGAAGGGCGTTTGCAAATTCTACAATCAATATCGCCTACCGTTATCTCTATTTGGCAATATTCAGTATGCTAGTGAAGTCGTCAAATACCCAGTCTGGGTCATAGTTGCGAATATCTTCTCCATAGTTATACCCATAAGTTAGACCAACACTTCTCATTTTGGCGGTTTTGGCTGCAACAATGTCGTTTTTCGAATCGCCCACCATAATGCAACTTTCAGGCGTAACGTTAAGTGTCGAGCTTACATGTAACAATGGCATGGCAGAGGGTTTCTTTTCAGGTAAAGCGTCGCCACCAAGGGTAATCAAGAACACGTCATTTAGCGAATATGCGTCAAGTATAGGTGCAATAAACTCTTCCGGTTTATTGGTTACCATTGCCAAGTTGTAGTGTTTGTTTTTAAGGCTGTGCAGCGTTTCGAAAACACCGTCATACAACACTGAATATTGGCAAACCACAGACCGATAATGGGCCAAAAATCGCCTAAGTGCCAGGTCGACGTGTTCGTCACTTTGTCCATGTGTAATAGCAGAACTACCGCTTAACCCGCGCTCTACAAGTGTTCTTGCACCATTGCCTACCCAATGCCTAACCGTTTCTTCAGGGTAAGTGGGAAGACCTTTGTCTGTCAACATAGCGTTAAGCGCGTGGGCGAGATCGGGTACCGAGTCTATTAATGTACCGTCTAAGTCAAAGATAAATGTGGTAATACTTTGCATTACTGCCTTGTGTTTTAAAGGAACATCGACCTATATAATACCGCAGCTTCCGTTCCGCGGTCAGTGTTTGTTTGCGCGTATTTTTAGGCTTTACTAGCGTGCTTTCAGATTATTCAAAGTCTTGATTACTTATCCAAAGTGTTTGATAAGGTTTCATTTGCAAGCTGCCACTTGCCAACGCAATCTCATCTCGAGAGATAAGGTCAATCCAATTGTCTGTGCCAATAAGGTTAATGTCTGACAACAATACGGTCTGATCTTCATCGCTAATGTTGCTAATACAAAACACGCTTTGTTTTCTGTCTAGGCTCTGTCGCCAGTAGCCAAAAAGCTGAGTACCTAACTGCAGCGTAAACTGGGTGGCATTAGGGTGAAACGCTGGCTGCGCTTTTCTAATACGAATAAGCTGTGACATGCGAGTGAGCACCTTGTGGTGCTGCGAAAATGGCGAGTCAAGCAAGGCTTCCAGCTCACTTAAATCCCAGCGGCGTCTGTTTATAGAACGGTTTTGCCCGGTGTTGGCTACTTTTTCATAGTCATTAGACGTGCCTAATAAACTGTGAATATAAAGCCCAGGAATCCCCTCCATACCTAACATAATTGCATGTGCACAAATAAACCGGTCTACCTGATGTTTATCGGGGCCTTTTGTGGTGCCCTGTAATGCATCAAACAGAGTGATGTTTATTTCATAAGGCTTTTGCTGGCCGTGATCAGACGCTCTCCACGAAATTTTACCGCCGAAGTGCTGCATAGTATGCACCAGCTCAGATATCTCTTCTTCGCTTAACAAGCCTTCGGCAGGCCTTAAACCAATACCGTCGTGCGAGGCGATAAAGTTAAAGTAAGCTGTGCCATTTTGCGCAGGCGGCATGCTCATCATCCAACTTTTTAAGTACGTGCAGTCGCCGGTAACTAAGGTGTTTACCAAAAGTGGCGGCAATGAAAAGTTGTAGATGGCATGCGCTTCATTAGCGTTACCAAAATAGGTTAGGTTTTCGCGGTTAGGAATATTGGTTTCGGTAATGATAATAATTGACGGGTCGACATGTTCTATTAGTGTGCGCAATAGACGAATAACTTCGTGAGTTTGCGCAAGGTTAATACACTTGGTACCGACAATCTTCCATAGAAACGCTACGGCATCGAGTCGAAATAACTTCGAGCCTTTATCTATGTAAAGGCGAATAATCTCTACAAAAGCGAGTAGTACCTTAGGGTTCCTAAAGTCGAAGTCTACTTGATCGTGACTAAACGTACACCATACGTGCTTGGTGCCGTTAGCCGTTTCAGTTTCACGCAACAATGGCGACACCCGTGGTCGGGTTACCATCGACAGATCATCAGTCGGCTCTGCAGTAAAAAAGTAGTCAGAACCCGGCCCTTCACCTTTAATGAAATTATCAAACCACACGCTTCTTGCTGAACAGTGATTTATCACAAGATCAGCCATCAATCCGTAGTCTTTGGCAATATCTTCAATATCGTCCCACGAACCTAGCGCTTCGTTTACGGTAGAGTAATCAATAACCGAAAAACCATCGTCAGAGCTGTAAGGAAAAAACGGCAGTATGTGCACATTGTTAATCGTATTCTTACAATAGCGATGTAAAAAGCGATTGAGGGTAACAAGTGGACGCTCGCCCTCATCAATCACACTATCACCATAAGTGATCATAACAATGTCGTCTTCATCCCAATAGTTGTGATGAGATTGAGGTGAGGCAATGTCAGTGTTTGAGTGAAGACCAATCGTATTGAGAAGGTCCGTAGCTAACGCCTCATACGAGACGTCAAGCGTTACATCGGCATAAATACTCTCAAGATGGTGTTTTACTTTGTCATGGAGAAGGTCCCATGCCATATTACTTACTCCATAAATTCTGCAGTATCAGCTTCAACCGCCTCTAAAAGACGCTCTAAGATATCAGGTACCGCACTGGTTACGCGGTTCCAGCTTGGTATGAATGGGGTTTCCATTGGGTTTTCTAAGAAGTTCTGTCCCGCTTTCATGATGTTGCTGGCAAACATTTCAACCGCTTTTTCTTCACTGTGAATGTCTAAGCTAAGGCCATTCATTACGGCATCATTGTGATAGGTTTCGATAAAGTCCAGCGCAATACGAAAATACGTTGCTTTTATCGAACGAAACATCTCGTTACTGAACGTGTAGCCTTGGGTAGCCAGCTTTCTGAAAATAGCTTTGGTAATGTCGATAGACATTTTCGACAACCCGCCCTGATCGTTGTTAAGCGATAGGTCTTGATGTTTGTGATCGTAAATGTCGCAAATATCGGCCTGGCACAAACGATTATGCGAGTAGTTGCGATGCATTTCAGACAACACGCCAATTTCTAAACCCCAATCACTTGGAATGCGAATGTCGTTAAGTACGTCGCGTCTAAACGAGAATTCACCTGCCAGCGGATAGCGGAAGCTGTCCATAAACTCTAGGTATTCGTTGTCACCCATAATGCGTTTCAGTGCACGAAGTAGGGGCGTAACCAGTAGTCGAGATACGCGGCCGTTAATTTTTCCATTAGCCACACGTGCGTAATAGCCTTTACAGAACTCATAGTTAAACTGTGGGTTAGCAACGGGGTAGATAAGCTTTGCCAGCAAGTCTTTTTCATAGGTCACAATATCACAGTCGTGCAGCGCCACTGATTCAGCTCGATTGGACGCTAGCACATAGCCCATGCAATACCATACATTACGACCTTTACCCATTTCTTTAGGAGCTAGCCCTTGAGCCTGTAGCTCTTCGTCTAGCGCTCTAAGTCTCGGACCATCGTTCCATAAAATGCGGTGGTGCTGGGGCAGTTTGCCAAAAAACTTAAGTGCATGTTTGTATTGGTCTTGGCTGGCTCGGTCCAAACCAATTACCACCTCTGATAAATAAGGCACTTCAGTTAGTTCGTTAACTATATGCGGTAGCGCATCGCCTTCAAGTTCTGAAAACAACGAGGGAAGAATAAGTGCCATTGGGCGTTTTTGCGAGAATTGCATAAGCTCGGCTTCGAGCTCTTCGGTAGGACGTCGAGCCAAGTTATGTAACGTTGTCACTACACCATTTTGATAAAAATCAGCCATGTGTCCTCCTGATTAAAGGGATAATAGTTGTGTTAGCATTTCGTTCCAGCCTTCAGGGCCGGTTAGGGTGCTGGTATATACCTCTTCTTTTTGTACTTCTGGTGGAGGATTTACCGGAGATAAGATTCGTATAGGGACGTGCGCTGCTTCAAGCATTGCTACGTCATTTTTTCCATCACCAAGTGCTACTGTTCTCACTTTTGTGACATGCTGTTTTTGGTATTCACTGGCAAGCCATTTTAGTGCTTGGCCTTTATCGCAGTTACCCGAGACATGAATAAACCGTCCGCCCTCTAACGGAAAGGCGCCTCGGTCTTTTACAACTTTTAAAAAGCGTTGCTTTTCCTCCTCTGTTCCTTGCCATAAGATGGGCTCGCCGAACTGACGTTTGGCTGCAAGCGATGCAGACTTCTCATCAAGCCCAGTGCATGCCTGAATATCTTCTAATGACATTTTCGAAAACTGCTGATACTTCGTATCAAACTCGCTGCCCATTTTTTCGAGCAGCTTTATCCAGTAATTTTTGTTTGAGATAAACGCTTTGCACCAGTACCCGTCTACCCATACTGTACCGCTTGGCTTTTGCTTGAAAAAACCGTGAGGAATAAATATTGCCGCACCATTTTCTACAATGAATGGACCATCGAGGCCAATGCGTTCACGCAAGGGTTGCAGTTCAGCAAAGGTTTTACTGGTGGTAGGGATCACCGGAATGTCTAGGTTCCTTAATGCCGCTAAAGCTGGTTTCGCCGCCTCAAAAGAGTAGGTATGGTGGTCTAACAGCGTGCCGTCCATATCGGTGAAAACGAGCGTTTTCGTCATTGTTTTACGTCCTGTTCAGTTATTGTTCTTGTAGAGTCTAGTCTAAAAACGGTGTCACATTTACTAGGCAAACAGTCAAGTGCGTGTTCAGTAATGCGCTGGTAATGTTGCACAAAGTTTGCCACTTCTTCGTCGCTCATTATTCCTGCGCCTTTTCCATTGGCCGATGCCGCTAGCTTATGTTCTTGTTCTAAACGCCATTGATAAACGCAATCAAAAGAAGGGGCTTTTAGCATGACGCTATAGTCAATTCTGTTAAACAGGGTCTGATATTGACCCGCAAGTTCGGTGTTTACATACGAACGCCAAATACCAAGAGGGTCTTCTACTTCTTCTAGGTGATTGATTGGTTGTTTTACGTGGGTACTTGCTTGTGCGGGCACGCCCACACACCAGCCCTCTAGTATGACGAAATCAGGCATGTCGTCTACAACGGGCCATTGCGCTTGAGGAAAAGGATTATCGGTAGCTTTGTTAAAACGCGGAAGGGCAGTACGTAGGCCTTTATCAAGCTGTTTAAGCGTTGAAAGAGCAAGGTTAATGTCGTGTGTTCCAGGAACCCCACGTGTTTTTAACAAGGGATGTACTTTAATAGCCAGCGCACTGCGGCCAGATTGATCTAGGTAGAAATCGTCAATGGATAACGATACAACACGCTTATTGTGAACCGACGTTAAAAACGTTTCTATAAAGCTGGTTAGTGTTGATTTCCCTGAGCCTTGGCAGCCGTTAATGCCAACGACAAAAGGTTTGTTTGCACCATGTTGGTGCTTAAGTAGCTGCTCACACAATGGCGTGAACCATTTTTGTGCAATCTCTGCATAGCTACTTGGCAATTGATGCGTTGCTAAAAAGCCATGTATGTCCATGTTGTCACCCTAATCAATGCAGAATACTTACACTCTAGCAGACTAGGGTTACAACATTTATGCCAACAGCGAGGCAATTGGCGCTATGAAGGCGTTACTTCTTGTTAGCCACAATAACGGCTCTTTGTGGTGCAGGGTATCCTTCAATGGTGCGAGTAATATCTTCTGGGTCAAGAAAATCTTTCAAAGATTGTGTGTCCATCCATGGCGTTGAGCGCTGCTCGTCAAGCGTTGTGTGATTGATATCCACAACACGTATGTTTTCAAAACCCAGACGAGATAGCCATACGGTTAGCGCTGCCGTGCTAGGCAAAAACCACACATTTCGCATTTGTGCGTAGCGTTCACCCGCCATCAATACGGTGTTTTCATCACCGTCGACAACTAACGTTTCAAGAACCAGCTCGCCACCTTTTCGAAGCTGGTCTTTTAACTGAGTTAAAAACGACATAGGGTCTTTTCGGTGGTACAGCACGCCCATCGAGAATACGGTATCGAAAGCGTTAAGTGGCTGCATGTCTTCAATGCCCATCGGCAAGAAATGGATATTGCTGCTCGCAACGGCATCGTTACGCATGAAGTGCTTTATGGCTTGAAACTGGATAAAGAATAGCTGGGTGGGATCAACACCAATAACCTGAGATGCACCTTCGCCAAGCATGCGCCACATGTGATAACCGCTGCCACACCCCACGTCTAGTACTTGACGCCCACTAAGAGGGGCAATATGCGGAACTACGCGGTCCCACTTCCAATCTGAACGCCACTCAGTGTCAATATGAATACCATGAATGTGATAAGGCCCTTTACGCCAAGGCATAAACTGCTTTAATAGGCCTTCAATTTGCTTTTGTGTGTAAGTATCGACATCCTTTGCTGTACCTATCGTCACAGTGCTTTTTAAATCCACTGTTTTGGCATCAGGTTTTGGAAGCTTATTCAGTAGCCTGCACCACTTGTCAAATTCACCGTGCTTGCCAGTACGCTGCCATTCGTCCATAAGCGCTGGAAGGGTTTGCAGCCAATGGGCTAGGGGGCTGTCCAATAGCGACTTATAACAGTCACTAAACCAAGTTTGTTCTATTTTGCTCATTTTATGCTCGTCGCACTCTCAATTAGTTGGCCCTAAGCCTTAATCGCTACCATTGATGTAAAGTTATAGCATTTGTACCACATAACAACGTCACTAAAGCCACTCTGCTTTAAGCGCGCCTCGTGTTCGCCAAACGTGTCGGTAAGCATTACTTTTTCGAGTGCAGCACGCTTCTGACTCACTTCTAACTCGCTGTAGCCGTTGTCGCGTTTGAATTGGTGATGTAAATCGATTAACAACTCGTTGCCTTCAAGTGTCGGGTGACGAATTTTTTCAGAAAGCACTAAAATTCCACCTGGGTTAAGGCCGGCATATATTTTAGTTAGTAATGTCTCACGGTCGGCCGGTGGAATAAATTGAAGCGTAAAATTCATTACCACCATAGACGCGTTTTGAATATCAACGTCTTGGGCTAGCGCTTGCTCTATATTAACCGGATTAGGCAGGTTGAATGCCTGAACGACGCGCTTACAGCGGTCGACCATGGCAGCACTGCTATCAACACCAATAATGTTGCATTGCTTGTGTTGCGTTGCGCGGGCTACCGATAAACTTGCAGCCCCTAGTGAACAGCCGAGGTCATATACATTGGAATTATCCGTAACGGCGGTTTTCGCTAGCTCACCAATGGTATGAATTATAGTTTCATAACCTGGTACCGATCGCTGTATCATATCAGGGAACACATCAACCACAGACTCGTCAAATTTAAAGTCGGCTACTTTACTGAGCGGGTTTGCATAAATGTTGTCGTGTTTCTTCACAATAAGCCTTTATTTCGTTAATTTGCGCGCAATTTTAACGTTAGAATTGCAAATGCCAATCTAAAACACCAAATTTATTAGAAATTGGGCTATTTTTAAGGTTTAGGGCTTTCCGTTACTAAACGAAAGTATTAATCTATCAATAAATACAAAAAGGAAGCAGTAACGCTAATGACGAGAATTCTAGTAGCAGACGATCACCCATTGTTTCGCGAAGCATTAAGCGGCGCGTTGGAACCCTACTTTGAAAACGCGGAAATTATTGAGGCAGGAAGTCTCGAATCGGCGCTAACCAAGCTCAACGAATTCGATGGCGTGCAACTTGTGCTGCTAGACTTAAACATGCCAGGCGGCGAGTATTTCAACGGCCTTATTACTTTACGTGAAGAATACCCCGATATTCCTGTTGGTGTTATTTCAGGAAGCGACGGTGTCGAGGTTGTTGCTCAAGTAATGAGCCTCGGTGCTCAAGGCTTTATACCTAAAGTGTCAGCAACGCGGGAAATCGCGCAAGCCATTGTTGATATTATCGGTGGAAAACGTTGGTTGCCAGAAGGTATGGAAGAGCAGCTTGAGAAAGTAGACGATGAGCTAAAAGTTCTACTTCAGCGCTTCCGTGAACTTACACCAAAACAGATTCAAGTACTGTCATATTTGCGCGCGGGTTTGATGAATAAACAAATTGCGCACGAAATGAACGTTACAGAAGCTACGATCAAGGCGCACATTAGCGCGATTTTGCGTAAGTTAGAAATTAATACTCGAACCCAAGCCGTTTTGCTTATGGATAAGCTTCAGCTTAGCTAACCTAGCGTTTGAAAATGATAATAAAAACCGGAGCATGCTCCGGTTTTTTTGTGCCAGAGATTGCATATATAGAGTGTAATTTCGCGTGTGTGGGTTTTAGCCAGTTAGTCCATCATTATGGTAGTGTCCATCGTGCAGTAATCACAAAAAAGGCCGCTTAGAAGCGACCTTTTAGACTAATTACTCAGTACGAATCGAAAGACGTTTAGGCAGCTTTGCCGCTTCTCTTCTTCGCAGTGGCAGTTGAAGAGTTAATTTTTGCTACTAGCTCTTCATGGTCAAAATCGTCAACGTTGATAGTACGCAGTCGACCTGCTTCTGTTTTGCGCAGAAGACTTGCTTCATCGTCATTGATAATGCCGTCTGCAAGTGCTTCTGTCGCTAACTTGTCCAACTGAGTGAACGGGAGTTTTGCTTTCTTATGCTTGCAAATACGCTCGAAAATAGGCTCGCATGCTAGCACATCATCAAGTGTCTGCTCTAAGTCACCCATTAAGCTACCGTCTTCACGTGTTAAATACTGACCATAACCAAGGCGGCTACGTGCAGAACAAGGCGTTTGTAGCATTTGGGCAATAGCGTGTTCAATTTTGTCTGAAGGCTTGCCAACACGACGACCAAATGGAATAACCATAGCGCGTAGGGCTACAGCAATCGCTTTGTTCGGGAAGTTCGCTAAGAAATCATCAATAGCGGTTTCAATGTCGTGTAGGGTAGTTTGCATTGCCCAATGAAGAAGCGGTAAGTCTTCTTTAAGACGACCTTCTTCATCGAAACGCTTAAGCGTAGTACTACCTAGATACAGGCCACTTAAAATATCACCTAAACGGGCAGACAAACGCTCTCGGCGTTTCAGATCGCCACCAAGTACGCCCATTGATACATCGGTAAGAAGCGCCAGATTTGCACTGTAACCTTGAAGTAGTTTGTAGTAGCGCGCTGTCTCATCGGTAAATGGAGCGCTACTAAATGCGTCATTGGTTAACGAGAACCAAACACTGCGTACCGTATTCGCTACTGCAAAACCAATATGACCAAATACCGCTTTATCAAAGGCTTTAAGGGCTTCTTTTCTGTCTTCGATAGACGCCGCTTCAATCTCTTTAAGCACAAATGGATGACAACGCATGGCGCCTTGGCCAAAAATCATCATGTTACGAGTAAGAATGTTTGCACCTTCTACCGTAATTGATACGGGAACCCCTTGATAACCGCGACCAAGGTAGTTGTTTGGCCCAAGCATTACGCCCTTACCGCCGTGTACGTCCATCGCATCATTAATGACCTGACGCATCTTTTCGGTAAGGTGGTATTTACAGATAGCCGATATAACCGATGGCTTTTCACCTAAGTCTACGCCCACGGTTGAAAAACGCGTGACGCCGTCCATTAGATAGGCATTACCACCAATACGGGCAAGCATTTCTTCAACACCTTCCATATGGCCTACTGGCATACGGAATTGACGACGAATACGCGCATATGCGCCAGTTGCAAGTGATACTGATTTTGCGCCACCAGCAGCTGAAGATGGAAGCGTAATACAGCGACCTACAGACAAACACTCTACTAGCATACGCCAGCCGCGGCCTGCCATTTGCGGGCCACCAATAATGTAATCGATGGGTACGAAAATTTCTTCACCGCGAATAGGGCCATTTTGAAATGGCGTGTTCAGCGGGAAGTGACGACGGCCAATTTCAAGACCTTTGGTGTCGCGAGGAATAAGGGCACACGTAATTCCTGGCTCTTTATTGTCGCTAAGAAGACCGTCTGGGTCTTGAAGCTTGAATGCTAAACCAATTACTGTCGCAACCGGCGCTAGCGTAATGTAGCGCTTGTTGAACGTAAGGCGCATACCCAAGACTTCTTCACCGTTGAATTCACCTTTACAAACCACACCCACATCTGGAATAGCACCAGCATCCGAGCCTGCTTCAGGGCCAGTAAGTGCAAAACAAGGAATTTCTTCACCCGCAGCAAGACGCGGTAAATAGTGGTCTTGTTGCTCTTTAGTTCCATAATGTTGAAGCAATTCACCTGGGCCAAGAGAGTTAGGAACACCTACCGTACTTGATAAAACTGCGCTTACGCCAGCTAGCTTCTGAAGCACACGAGACTGTGCATATGCAGAAAATTCTAGTCCGCCGTATTGCTTTTTGATGATCATCGCAAAGAACTTATGATCTTTTAAGTATTGCCACACTTCAGGCGATAAATCGGCGTCTTTGTGATTAATTTGCCATTCATCAACCATTGAGCAAACGGTATCACAAGGACCATCAAGGAATGCTTGTTCTTCAGCCGTTAGACGACCTTTTGGAATGCGGTGCAGCTTATCCCAGTCAGGCTTGCCACTGAAAATGTCACCATCCCACCATACCGTGCCGGCATCAATTGCTTCTTGTTCGGTGCTGGACATTTCCGGCATAACTTTGCGATAAAACGCGAGAAGCTTTGTAGAAATGTGCTGCTGTCGGATGTTGGTTAGCGTAAAAGGCAGTGTTAACGCTAGGTAGATTACCCAACCGAATAGGCCGATATCACCAAAGAGAGTGCCTAAAATCATGACACCTGCACCCATGGCAACTGCTGTTACCAAGCTGGTGCGCTTATAACTAGCTACAGCTAGTGTTACTACCACCAGTAAAAACCAAATAAAATCTGCCATACTTCACTCCTGAAAGGCGTTGAACGTTACGCAGGTCAATGTTCATTTGTGTCGAAAGAACTCAGGATAACGCCACAAATTGAGGTCTGACCAGCATGCAGTAAACCTATTATTTAATAGGGCAAAGATCAAGATTTTTACATGAATAATGTATTAATAGCTGCATAAATAATAGGGTATAGCTATAAGTATAGTCGTTGCTTATAGATACTTATTAAACAAGCGGATAAAAGCGGCGTTTAGACAGTAATATAATGATATGAATGACAATAAAAATGCCATTGATAAAAAGATGAAAGGGGAGAAGAGGTGCGCAATGTTTAACAAGTTGTAAAAACAATGCGCGCCACAATACATTACAGTTGCGTAAAGGACTTCAGCTTTATTTCACCTTGCTCTTCACCTTCTTTAAATTGTTGTAAACGCACAAGCGCATAATTTAATGAAGGCGCAAACCACGCAAACGTCTCTCGCTTCTTTGAATCTCGAATAAGTTTAACTTTGACGGTTTCGACGTTACCGTAAGGCAGTGCCAGTGTTTCATTGGCAATAACATCTACACCGTATTGACGAAGTTCGCCACGGTAGTTAACGAAATCGTAGGTTAACGATGTCTTACCGTTAGCTAGTTGTTTAGCCAGATCTAAACGATAAATCTGATTATCATATTCGCCATTCCAGTCGTATGTTTCACCGTCTTCAACACGAATCTTTTTGCCACCCTGGTGGCTAAAAGTCACTTTTAACGCTTTGTCTGGTCCGGTGCCAGAACGGTTGTAGAAATACTGTGAGGGTACAACAGTATCGCCGTTTACGCTAAATATTGAATGTTCACTACGCTTGTCAGAAAGGAAAAATTTAGACACCTTTGATGTATAGAGTAGCGAGTACTGGTTGTTGCCTAAACTAGACAGTTCAATGCTTGCTTCGCCAACATCATCATCCCATTTATACGCCGTATACGTTGCTTTGTAAGGTGTAATGGAAAGCGGAGTATTCTGATTGTCCTGCGCCATTACTGACAACGAAAGTGTCAGTAATGATACGCCGACGAAAGCTTTACTCGCTCGCATAACCAGATTCTGGAAGTTCTTGATCATCTAAAACAGCCTTATTGTTTCGCATCATAAGACGCCCTTCACTGAACCATGAAAGCACAAGAGGGTAGATGCGGCGTTCTTGTTCCTGTACACGCTCGGATAAATCACTTGCTGTGTCATCTTCAAATACGGGGACGCGACTTTGAATAATAACTGGACCGCCATCAAGTTCAGGAGTAACGAAATGAACGCTTACACCGTGTTCTTCGTCGCCATTGTCGATGGCACGCTGATGCGTATTCAGCCCCTTGTACTTCGGCAACAGAGACGGGTGAATGTTCACTAATTTTCCAGAAAAATAATTCACAAACTCCGGCGTTAAAATGCGCATGAACCCTGCAAGCACAACACAGTCGGCACCAAATGTATCAATTTGCGCTTTCAACGCTGTGTCATAGTCGTTGCGGTCATCAAATTCGGTGTGATCGATGCAAACCGCGTCAATGCCCGCTTCTTTGGCTCGTTCAAGACCATAGGCGCCTGGACGATTGCTGATTACGCCGGTAATTTCGGCGTTCAAACGGTTCGCTTTGATTTCGTCGATGATGGCCTGCAGATTGCTGCCGTTACCAGAAATAAGAACACAAAGTTTGGTTACAGGATTACTCACGCGTTGATCTCTACTTGCTCGTCGCCGTCTTTTGCTTCAATGTCACCAATTAGCCACGCGTTTTCACCGTGCTGCTTAAGAATAGCAAGCGCATTTTCTACGTCAGCCTCATCGACTACGATAACTAGACCAACACCACAGTTAAACGTGCGGTACATTTCGTGGCGCGTTACATTACCGTTTTCTTGTAACCAGGAAAAAATAGCTGGCCATTCCCATGTCGATTCATCAATAACAACTTTGGCATCTTCAGGCAGTACACGTGGGATGTTTTCCCAGAAGCCACCGCCAGTAATGTGAGAAATTGCGCTAACTTGAACTTCTTCTAGTAGTGCCAATACCGATTTTACGTAAATGCGCGTTGGCTCAAGCAATTGGTCAATAATCGGCTTTCCGTTAAGGTTGTCGTTAACGTTAGCACCGCTTACTTCAATAATTTTACGAACCAGTGAATAGCCATTTGAATGAGGGCCCGAAGAACCTAAAGCAATAAGCTTTTGGCCTGGTTTAACGTTCGTGCCGTCAATGACATTATCTGCTTCAACAACACCGACACAAAAACCTGCGATGTCATAGTCGCCATCGTGATACATGCCTGGCATTTCAGCCGTTTCGCCGCCAATCAATGCACATCCAGCTTGCTCACATCCTGCGCCAATGCCAGTTACAACCGAAGCCGCTACGTCAACGTCAAGCTTACCTGTTGCATAGTAGTCAAGGAAGAAGAGGGGCTCTGCGCCTTGAACAATAAGGTCATTAACACACATAGCAACAAGGTCAATACCAACACCATCGTGACGATTGGCATCCATTGCTACTCTTAGTTTAGTACCTACACCGTCTGTGCCAGATACCAACAAGGGCTTTTTATATTTAGTCGGGAGCTCACATAGCGCACCAAAGCCGCCTAAATTACCTTTCACCTCGGGGCGGTGTGTTTTTTTGGTAACAGTTTTAATGCGTTCGACAAGTTGATTTCCTGCGTCGATATCAACGCCTGCATCTTTGTAACTTAAAGAGGTTTTATTTTCGCTCACGTTTGGGCCCTGGAACTAAGAGGTAGAAAAACGCGGATTCTACCAGTAAGTAGAGACAAGTCCAATTTGTCACACGGTTTTTGTGGGCTTTTTTTTAACGCTAAGTTTGCATTTAAATTGCATGTTGACCAAAAGGTTAACGCTAAACTGCTGGTATCGAAACACAATGTGTCACAATCTTTTTCATTTAATGGATGAAATTCACAAAGATATAAAAGAGAATATAAATTTAGTGCGTAATGGCCTTTTACGGTGTCACAAACAAAATGCGGTTTTACGCTGTGTGATACAAACAAATTGGGCGTATAGAACAACTGGAGAGTGGATGTTATCGACGTTTAAGCGCAGCGCTGGACGAGCAGTGGTAGGAATTGCTAAAGGCGTGGGGTTTATTGGCGCGTGTTCATTATTATCGGTATCGAGCTTAACAGCTGTATTTGCAGCGCAGCGTGTGGTTGTAAATGAAGCGTATGTAGAAGTTAGCGATCAAAGCCAGCGAACCCAGCAAGCCGCGTTAAAAAAAGCGCTTCGGCAAGTGCTGGTGAAAATGTCTGGTAGCCCTGACGTACTTGAAAACGCGGGTGTGAGAGCCGCCCTGCGTTCACCACAATCACTTTTGCGTTCCTATCGTTTTAGTTTCGATAACAGCACAACCTATTACGTTGCTGAATTTGATCAGACGAAACTCACCGAGCTATTACAGCGTGAAATGCTGCCACTTTGGGGTGACCGTCGTCCCGTGACAATTCTATGGTTAGCTCATGACACAGCCGATGGGGAGAGACGCGTACTTGATGAATCGTTTCAAAGTGCATTAAGTACCTCGCTTACGCATACTGCCAGAGAGCGCGGCGTTCCGCTTACACTGCCTTTGATGGACTTAACTGACACTGTCAATATTACCACATACGACGTGTGGGGGCGTTTTGTAGAACCGCTTCGTGACGCATCGGTGAGATATGCGGTAGACAACATCATTGGCGCCCGGGTCTATAAAAATGACAGTACTGCCATTCCAGAACTAACAGACGACGCCGCTGGGTTAAATGACACCACGTTGCTCGATTCGACGGTTGGCAATGAAATTGGGCCGCACGATACATCTGAGCAGGAGTATCAAAACGGCGAAATAGATCTTATTGCCGAGGCCATAAAACAAGGTGCCGCCGAGCTAAATGAACAGGCAGCAATGGCTGAAACCGGAACGTCTTCAGACGCAGTGTCATTCACTGATATCCAACGCACCCAAAACGACGATTATGCGCAAACTGATGCGTCAGTTGATGATCAAGAAAAGGACGTACCAGACAGCGCGCACGCTTACCCTTTTGACGAGCGAGTACTGTTATCATTTGAGTCACAGAGCGATACCGTTGCGCAATATGAAACGTCACAAAACGAACAACCCATTATGCCTTTTACTATGGACGAATTTGCCAACTACGCCAAACGTGCTGAAGCAGGCGAGTATGCGCTAGACTGGGTGTTTATTGGGCGCGGAAATGTGAGCTATGGCACAATTTATGGCGATTCGCCGCAGATTGTGGGCAAACAATTGGTTGAGGCGTATTCGAACTATTTATCATCGCAGTTCGCTGTGGTGGGTATAGAGGCGTCACAGCGGGAGGAGCTCATTATTTCGGTAGCCAATATTGGTTCGTTAGGTAGTTATGCTAATGCCAAAGCGTATTTAAACAGTTTGAGCGTTATTGAAACCGCATCGCTTATAGAGCAATCAGGTACTGTCGCTACATTTTCACTTACGTTGGTAGGTACCATTGATGACTTGCTCAACAGTTTGAAGCTAGAATCAAAACTAAAGCCTGTTGTTGATGCAAGCGGTGAGATTGTAAGTGGGCAAAGCTTTTATTGGAGTAACTAAGATACCATGCAGCTACCATTGCCTGTTACGTTACCTGTAGACGAGAACTTTGACAGTTTTGTCAACGTGGGCAATGAAGAAGTGGTAACGCTACTACAACGTATCGTTGATGCACTTCCCGAGTGGCGAGGGGCCTCAAGCCTTGGTCATTTGTCGTCACTTCAATTGCCGTTGGTAACCTTATTAGGCAGTTCTGCAATAGGCAAAAGCCATTTATTGTTCGCAACTTGTCACCAACTTGCTAAGAAGTCTGTAAGTCACTTGTACCTCAATATGAATGATTACCGTGCGTGGTCATACGACATTTTTGAAGGTCTGGAAAATTTGTCTGTTATCGCGCTTGATAATATTCATGCAATTGCGGGTGACGCGCGCTGGGAAGAAGCGTTGTTCGATCTACTCAACCGCGTGATTGAAACTCAGCATGCACTTGTGATTTGTACTAGTCATTTAGGCCCGTCTAGCCCCGCATTTACCCTACCTGATTTGGGATCACGCCTTGCGTGGGGTGTCATCTATCATGTTAATCAACTGGATGATGCAGGACGGGAAGAGGCTGTGCGTTTGCGCGCCGAAGAGCGCGGGTTACGATTGTCTAATCAAGCGCTTCAGTTTTTATTGCATCACAGTGAACGCGACCTCAAAAGTCTTATGGCGTTGCTGGCGCGACTAGACACGCGTTCCCTTCAAGAACAAAAGCGCTTGTCGGTTGGTATGGTCAAGCGTGAACTTGGTATTAATTAGTTATTTACCAAGAAGTTTTATCGGGCTAGCGTTTTTCAAAACCATTTACCATTTTTATTTCTTCCTCCATGGACATCACTGTAGGCAACGTTATATTGGATTTGCTCAGCGTATCTGTTGTGCCTTCAACTATGCTGTCGGTTGCATCTTGAAGCTGCGCAAATGAAACCGTGTCTCTCCACGAGCGGTCGGTAGGGATGAGCTGTGGTGCTGGCATGCTTGCTTGGATAGCAGGAACGTTTAGGCTTGGTAATAGTCTGCTCACCGCATACTCAACACGCTGTTGTGCGTTAGGCGAGTTAACTCTGTCTCGTTGGCCCCACGTTATAGTAAAAGAGCCACTGTTAATGGCATTTTTTTCTAACACGCCAACATCTGCGCTAACGCCAAGACGATAAAGCATCATAAAACGTTCAAACAACGTCGCAATGTCTTCTCGCTCGGTGTAGTAAGAATAAAAAGACACCGCACCGTCTTGTTGAAACCAGTTGGCAACTTGTAATGCAGTATAGTTACGCTGGGTATCCGAAGCATCAACACCACCGTAGCGAACTTGCGCAAGCGCATGAAGTTGCGAAGAGTTCAGAGGTAACGCATTTGATAATCCCGTAGAAATTGGTGATGCATCGTTGTATGACGAAAGCGGGCTCTCATTGGTAGAGAGCTGAGCCCATTCAGTGTAATCAAAAAAGTCATTGGCGTGGGCAAGCTCGTGATACATCAACCACGACAACGCAGCTTCTACTTCATCACTGCTTCGCGATAAACGCTCTGAAGGATCAAAACTGGTGAGTATTGGATAATAATACGCGTTATCTTTTGTGTACCGCCACGTGCTCGAAAAATCTAACTCGTTGCCGAAACCGCTGCGATAGTCAGGACGTGTGTTAAGTGTGTCTCGTTCTTGTGGAGTGCGCCAGAAATTATTGGCGTCTAAGTATATTGCCCCCGTTGCCACCCAATAAAATGAAGGGCGAATATCGTACGAGATCACAACTGCCGTAGTAGCGCGTAACAAGTTCAGCATGTCGCTTTGACTGCTAGAGTTCTCAAGAAATTGTTTAAACGCGTCCCCCATCCAAGGATGTGAAACATATGTACGTTCGAGAATATCGTCAATGGTCGGGTTTTCGGTGACTTGCCCAATAAGCGGTAGTGTAGAAAACTGACAGCTATTTTTTACTGTGTTGTTATACACGCACTGTTCAAGCGCAGAAGCGTAAGGACTAGAGGAAATGTAGGGCCGCATATGACTTGCTACTGTTTCTATTGCCGAGCCATTCGCGCCACCGTTATCGACAAAAAATGCTTCGGTATCAAGGTCGATGTCTTTTACCAGTACTTGTACCGTATCTTCAAGCTCAGTGCCGTCAGATAAACGTAATGTTGCGGTCATTGCCACCACACTATCTGCGCTCACGCGAGGTGCCTGAAAATATACATTTCGGCTGATGTCGCCACTGTCGTATTCAAATGAATTGATTTGAGGGCCCGCAGTTTGTGCCCATTGAATGGCGGAAACGGTACGTTCTCCAAGGTTGAAAGTATCAACTGCTAATGAAACGCGACCGCCTTCAGAGGCTTCGTGACCTAAACGGAGCACGGCAAGGGCGCCTGACGCTTCGCTGGCCGATAGGGTAACAGCGTCGCTCAAACGCTCGCCACTATCTAGTGTTACATCCACGCTTATTAGCGCATCGCCTGCTTGAGCCACATCAAAACCAATAGCTTGCGTATGAGATGCTAGGGGCGTTACACCGGCGCCCGCGACGCTCCATGTAATATCTTCAATGCTGTGCCCGTCGGGTGACGTCACGACAAAATCAACACTATCGCCGACAAAAGCGCTTTGGGGCCCTTGAATTGAAATACTTGAAGGGGTATCTATAACCGGAGACGGTGCTGGCGAATCTGAACCTGAGCCGCCACACGCACTAGTAAGCACTACGACACCACTCAAAACAAACGTCAAACGCCAGCTTCTCATAATACAACCCTTATTGTTGACCCTCAAAACGGGCTTTTTCTTCTTGCATCTCTTCTTTGAGCTTTTTGAGGCCTAGCCCAAGTTCTCTACCGCGCTTTCGCGCAAACGCGCTACATCCAATGAACATACCTGTACAAAGTACGATTTCAAGTATTGCATACCATCGCTCATCGGGCACCGCATAGGCAACGGTGCAGCCATGGATAAGATAAAACAATACAACAAAATTGGCCCATGCGTGAGTGTAAGGCTTGCCTTTTAATACACCATAGTAGGGCAATAAAAGTGGCAAGATATAAAATAGCGCTATAAACGTGGGGGAATAGGTGTGTGCTTTAATGAACGTAAATTGCCATAACGTTATCCATACAATCAAAAGTGTATGACTTACCAGAGCAAGATAGCGAAAAAAACGCGTATCTGATGCCATATTAATTCTCCGAAGTAGTTTGTTTACTAAGCGCCTTTGCCAAAGTTGCTAGGCGCTTGCCTTGTGCAATGCATAAGGCTTTTTCATCAGCACTGAGTTGGTTTTGATTTGCCAGCTCATTGTGAGCGACATGCGTCACGCCGTAGGGGCTACCACCTGTCATTGTATTGTGTAGTTCTGGTTCACTGTATGGTAAACCGCATATCACCATTCCGTGATGTATCAGCGGCAACATCATCGATAATAGCGTCGATTCCTGGCCACCGTGCATCGATGATGAAGACGTAAATACACAGGCAGGTTTATCAATAAGTGAACCTTTGAGCCATAAGCTACTGCTTGTGTCCAAAAAGTGTTTCATTGGCGCGGCCATGTTGCCAAATCGGGTAGGGCTACCTAACGCTAGCGCACTGCACTGTTCCAACTCTTGCAGCGTGACGGTGGGCACCGCATTATGCTGGCCATCTTCAACTTCATCAGTATTGAGGCTATTAACCGTACGCAGCATAACGGGCACATCAAGCGCACTAACACCCTGTGCAATGGCATCGGCTAGGCGCTTTGTGCTGCCATTACGGCTGTAATAAAGAATGAGTACAGGTGACACTACAAAATTTCCAATACAGATTCAGGTGGACGACCAATTCTTGCAGCATCGCCCTTTATCACGATAGGGCGCTCAATTAACTTTGGGGTAGTCGCCATAGCTTCGAACAACTGATCATCACTAATGACATCATCGCCTAAGTCTGCTGCTTTATACTCTTGTTCCTTTGTACGCATCATTTGGCGAACTGATTCAAGATTAAGTTTTTTAAATACGTCTTTTATCTCGTCCACCGTCAAAGGGGTCTTAAGGTATTCAATAACCACGGGGCTGATGCCGTTTTCTTCTAGCAATGCAAGAGTTTGGCGGCTTTTGGAGCATCGGGGATTATGAATGATTGAAACTGATGTCATGTCTTTTCTCGTACAAAATTGTGTGATGCGGTGATTGCGCATTATTATGGTTTTACTTACAGCGCGCTATAAGTTTACAAAGTCACTGTTCGTGAACAGTATACCGATATTTAAATAGTTGTTTTTGACTAATTGCATCTGGCACTATGGTGACTTGGTTACGCATTACGTGTTTACTTATCACAAAAAAGGTCATTCCGTGAATACGCGACTCAAACAGATTGGTATTGCTGTATTGATTATCGCTGCTGGTGTTGCTGGCATCGCTGCTTATCAAGTACTTAACGGCACCTCTCAGACGGCAAAATACGACTTTCGCACGCTGTCTGGCGATACCTATGCTTGGCATGAAATGACAGGGCAGTGGACTATCATCAATTATTTCGCCCCCTGGTGTGCACCCTGCCTACGTGAAATGCCCGAACTAAATTACTTTGGCAATAACCTACCTGAAAACACGACGTTATTTGCTATTAACTACGATATAAAAACAGAACAAGAACTGGTGGATATGGTCGAGAAGTTCGACATCAATATTCCTGTTATTGTCGCGCTACCAAGCACGGTGCTGCCTATGAAAAAGCCACCGTATCTTCCTGCTACCTTCATTATTGGTCCAGACGGTAAAGTCGTTGATACGATTATGGGTGAGGTGACCGCAGATGAAATACGAGAGCGCCTTGCTACACTGCAGGCAGATGTGCACTAAAAGCAGACAAAAGCACCTACCTGCAAATCTGGCGTTTAATCCAATGCCGTCATAGCCTACGAAGGCGCTCTTCTTGATCTCTAAATTGCTTTATACGCGCGCGAATTCGCTGTTTTTGCAGATGATCATCTCCGGCAAAGTTGTAGGCGTATTGCAATTCATCTACAGCGCGGGTGTAGGCGCCGTATAGGGCGTATACTTCCGCTTTACTTTGATGCATTTGTGAAAATTGCTTAGCCTTCTGATATGCCTCACTCATCAACTGATGGGCAATCTGATAGTCTTTTTTAACTAGCAGAAAATCTCGTAGCAATGTAATTGCCGCGTCGTAATTCTGTGAACTAATCAATGCATTGGCTTGGTTTAGGGCTAACACTTGGTTACGTGGGTTTAGTGCGATGTGAGGCTCAAGTAGGTTAACGGCCTTCAGTGGTTCACCTAGCGAAATGTAAATATCTGTCATAGCGTCTAGATAAAAAAGATTATTGCTGTCGCCCGCCAGTAACTTGACCATTATGCTATACGCTTTTTGCATTTCTTCGGCACGCATATAGGCAAGAGCAAGACCATAAGTATTGGCTTCTTTGCTGCGCTGAACGGGTTGTGCGACGGCAGCTTCGTAGTATTCAACGGCATAGTCGGCATCAAAGGAATAGCGTGCCTTAATGCGTGCTTTTGCTAATTCAAACTGTTTGTTGATGCCGAGTGTTCTGCGCGGATAGTCATCTGCACGGTTCCGTGCATCAGCGATACGTGTTTCAGTTAACGGGTGAGTCAATAATCGAGCAGGTGGCCTTGACACCATACGATACTCTTCAGCCATAGTAGAGAAAAAGCTTGCTGCGCCTCTTGGGTCGAAACCTGCGCGCGCCAGCATAGCAATCCCTATTCGGTCAGCCTCTTGTTCGTTGGTACGGGTGTAGTCTATTTGTAATTGCGCTGATGCGGCTGAGCCAGCTTGCATTGCAGCTATACCGGCTTCTGGGTTTGCCAGAGCAATTAGCAGCCCTCCTAACATCGATGCAATAGCGAGCGGTGAAGAACGCTGTTGGGCCTGCATTCGTCGGGCAATGTGGCGCTGAGTCACGTGCGATATTTCGTGGGCGAGCACCGATGCAAGCTCACTTTCGTTTTCGGCGCGGCGCATGAGGCCAGAGTGAACACCAATGTGACCGCCAAAAAATGCAAACGCGTTGATGGCGTCATTATTTACCCAGAAGAACTCGAACGGAAACTTTGCATTTTCCGCGTGAACCACCAGTCGGTTGCCTAAATCCTGCAAATACTCGTCTAGTACGGGGTCTGAAATAATTGGGCTCTGACCGCGCATTTGTCGCATTACGGCATCGCCAACTATCATTTCTTTATCAAGAGAGATGGCGTCTGATGCGACCACACCAATTTCTGGTAGGGCATTTTTATTACTATATCTGGCATCTTGTGCAACAGCTGCCATGCTCGTCGTGAGTACGAAAGAGAGGGCTACCAGAGATGCTGAAATCTTATTTATCATGAACCTACACATTTTTATTCAGGTTATTTTGCTAACTTATTAGAACGCTAAGTTGCTAAACAGTTTCAATTTTTATCGCTTCTTTTGTGCATGCTGTCGTTAACATCATAGTTATACCATTAACACGGCAAATTGATAACATGCTTATCCGTTAATAATTAATGTGGTAACACACCTTATATAACGTCATACCAGTTTGATTTTGAAAGATTCTTGCTTGCTCTGTATTGCTATCACATGGGCCAATAAACTATGATGCGTGTCCTATTTTCTCGTTTTTCTAGGCGTAACTATGATTAGCGTTTTTGGTCGCTGGTACCGACGCAAATTTTCAGACCCCGATGCAGCTATGCTGTTGATCCTCATTTTGTTTTCTACAGCAATTCTG
The DNA here is from genome assembly GCA_964454185.1 of uncultured Alteromonas sp. Taxonomy (GTDB): domain Bacteria; phylum Pseudomonadota; class Gammaproteobacteria; order Enterobacterales; family Alteromonadaceae; genus Alteromonas. Next base: position 25,732 of record CAYVST010000014.1, on the reverse strand, counting down.
TTGCTGTGGGGGGAACTTATTATGCCAGTGTTGGTGGCTGCCGTTATTGCTTACCTCCTCGATTGGCCCGTAAACCGACTTGTTAACCTCGGTGTCAGTCGAACGTTATCGTGCGCCGTCGTGTTGTTTGGCTTTGTGACGCTTACTATTTTCACATTAGTAGGGCTTGTACCTATTATTTCCAAGCAAAGTGTGAATCTTATTCAAGAGACGCCATTAATATGGCAAAAAGCACAGGAATGGATCTTAACTTTGCCTGATAAATACCCCGATTATGTGCAGGTATATCAAATTCATCAGATGATGGAAGGGCTTAACGACAAGCTGGTTGAGGTGGGTGAAACCCTTATTTCTGCGTCATTTAGCAACATTGCGAACCTAGCGGCACTATTGGTCTACATGATTCTAGTGCCACTGATGGTGTTTTTTATGCTGAAAGACAAGCTATTTTTCTTGGACAGTATTTCGCACATATTACCAAAAGAGCGGCGTCTTATAGCGCAAGTAGGTCACGAGATGAACTCGCAAATTGCCAACTATATTCGCGGTAAAGTTATCGAAATTATTATTGTGGGTGTGGTGAGTTGCGTAACGTTTGTATTAATGGATTTACGTTATGCAATGTTACTAGGGGTGCTAGTTGGCTTCTCGGTACTTATACCTTACATAGGTGCTGCGGTAGTGACTATCCCCGTCGCGGTCGTGGCAATGTTTCAGTGGGGTATAACCCCAGATTTCTGGTACCTCATTATTGCATACGGCATTATTCAAGCTTTAGACGGTAACTTATTAGTGCCATTGTTGTTTAGTGAGGCGGTAAGCTTACATCCACTGTACATCATTATTGCGGTTTTAGTGTTTGGTGGGTTATGGGGCTTTTGGGGTGTTTTCTTTGCTATTCCATTGGCAACTCTAGTGAAGGCCGTTGTCACAGCGTGGTCCAGCAACCCTGTTTCCTTATCTGAGCAACCCGAATAACTGCACGTGTAGTTACTTGAATAAAATGAGTAAGACGGTTTTACACCGTGAAAGAAAGGGGCACTTGCGGCCTCTTTTTTGTTTATCTCTAACCCCATACGTTGCGTTTTGCTATAAAAAAATCCACAAAGGCTTTTACTTTAGGCTGGTGGTGTCGAACGTTGTGATAATAGATGTAAACCTGTGCCTCTTGCCACCAGTAGTTTTCTAAGACGGGAACAAGTTCTTTATTTGCCACCGCGTCTTGTATCTGCTTCACATCGTCCCCTGCATTGATAAGACCAAGCCCGGTTTTAGCTAAATTAATAAGCCCGCAAACACTTGAGACACGTTGATTTAGTGTTTTGTACACTGGGCTGCCGTTATCTTGTAAAACAAGAACATTAGACGGTTGATTATAGAGATAACCTATAATGTCGTGATGGTCTATGCTATCGAGTGTAGTGGGCATGCCTTTTCGTGCTATATACGCTGGCGACGCATAAATACCATAGCGTGAGCACCACAGCTTACGTCGTTTCAAATTCGGACACTGCTCTCCTAAATAGTCACTAACGCCCCAAAATACATCGTAATCGTCTTCTGTGATGTCAATGAGTGATTCTTTTACGTCAAGTTCAACGTCAATGTGAGGGTAAGTGTCTAAAAATTCTGCGAGGTAGGGAATAATAGTTTCCTCACATAACAGAGGTGATTGAAAAAGAACGCGAACTTTTCCCTGTATTTGACCTGAACTTTCGTCAAGCCAATTGGACAATGCTGTGTGGCTTTTTAATACTTTCTCTGCTTCAACTTTAAAACGAATACCAAATTCGCTCAGCGTGAGGTTTCTTTTTGTTCGGATGAAAAGCGGTTGATGTAACTGTGCCTCCAGGCTTTGCATTTGTTTGCTCAAAGCCATTGCAGATAGCGATTTTTCTTGTGCCGCTTTGGTAATACTGCCTAGTTTGGCAACAAGTAAAAATGACTCAAGCAATTCAATCTTTATCATTTTAAACCTAGGGTTTATTAATTATAAAAATCAATATTATTTATTTAGTTTTGTGAGTCAATATCATGGTGACACACTGATTTAAAAGAGCCGTTTATTGTGAATATTGTTGAGTTGTTATTGTTACTGAGTTTTATCGCGTTTCCTGCCATCGAATTGTTAAGCGGCGGTAACACCAAACGGCGTATTTTAACGGGTAAAGTTGGCAAAGTACGCGTATATCAAGAAACAATTATTATGCTTGTCGTACCGACTCTGTTACTTGTGTATCTTCTGGTTCGTGGTGACGTTAGCCCGAGTGATATAGGTTTGGTTTTTAACCATAATAGTGACCAATACGTGGCATTGGGCTTACTTTTGTTTGTTGCGATTTATTACACGGTGAGCCTGTATCGAACAGTATCCAATGAACAAGCACTAGCCAAACTAACCGTACAATTAGCCCCCGTAGCTTGGTTGTTACCAACGAAACCTAATGAAGCGCGTTGGTTTATTGGGGGCGTGTCTGTTGCTGCGGGGATCTGTGAAGAGTTACTGTTTAGGGGCTACCTTTTGCATGCAATAGGCGAGTACACAAACATGACGATCGCAGTGGCGGCATCGTGTGTGCTTTTTGGTTTATGTCATATTTATCAAGGGTGGGGTAATGTACTAAGAACAGCAATGGTTGGCTTGGTTTTATCATTGGTGTATTTGTGGAGCGGTTCGCTGGTTGTTGCCATGATGCTTCATTTCATGCAAGACGCCTATATTGGTGCGCTGCATTATTGCGCTTCAAAAACAACACGGCCCCAATAAAAGGGCCGTGATTACTTATTGTTCGCGACATTAAATTCTTTTGTTTAATTGCGCAGTAATGCGGAGATATGGCAAGACTAGACTATTGCCCTAAGTGTACTGCATGATCAAAGTTATTAATGACTCATGCATTAACTCACTATGTAGTTTGTTTGGGTGCTTCTCTTAGTTACTGTTAATAAATTGTTGACTCAATATTTTATGTTGTATAAATTTTAATCTTCAGGTGTCTTTATTGAGCATTCGACTGAATAAACGAGCCGTGTGTTGTGAGAAGAATTGCCTTTAATTGTTGTACTGGCGTTTTGCGTTTATGAACAAGAAAAGGGAACTTTCTATGAAAGACATATCACCATCCGGCCATGCTGTTTTTAAAGTATCTGATAGAGCCAATAAAAGCTTAGACAATCCTTTCTTTGCCGCATTTGAGAACCCTATTTCTGATGCCCTGATTGGTACCGGCGCTGCTGGGCTAGACAATAATTCCGAAAATTATGTATGTAATAGAAAAACAAGTGTTTCCCCTTCGGTCATTGATGCTTTAAGAACTACGTTGCCCCAAGATGTTATTAAGGCTCTTGAGACTTATGTAGACGATAGTGATATTTCAAACTGTTATTTTGAAATCGATCTCATCAACTTTTTACTTCATTCTACATCGAATAAGGTTCTGTCAATTGTTGGTTCAATAGGAATTGGTAAATCGACGTTTATTGATTTTATATTCAATCATTTAAGGAATCAGTGTGAGTCTTTGAAAGCATTCTTGCCGATAAGATTTAACGGACTATATATCGGTGACTTTTTGCCGAAATTTGATGAGCTATTTCATAGGTTGCATCTTGATACTATTCATATCTTAGAGAAAGAGCTCGATGAGAGTGATTTTGTAAAGGTATCTAATGCGCTTACTGCATATTTCCAAAGTTTTACTAATCAAGAAAACACCATCGCTGTCAGCTCTACAGCAATCATTGAATATTTCAATGTGCTAAAAAACATATTGAACCCTAGATTTAAGCCTGTGCTGATTTTTGATAATCTGGATCATATGGTTCCGTTAGCCGTAGAAAAGTTTTCACATCTAGCTAGAGGCGTCTATTTAAATACAGACTTCACCGTTATTCTCTGTATGCGGCCTCCTACATTTGCTACTCATGTGGAAGTAGATGCGAATAAAGGAGCATTTTATACGTTCCGTATCAACCTCCCACCTCCTGATATCTCTAGCATTCTGACCAAACGATTAAAAAATGTTTTTAAAAGTAACGAAAGCGTTGAGGTTGATGACCCAAAAACCGGATTTAGGTTGACCATAAAAGAACCATTTGAAGCCATCAATAATCTAAGTAGAAATATATTACATGGAGAGAATAAAAATCTGCTGGTAAAAGGAATTGCTTGCAACAGCGTGCGGAAATCATTGAAGGCATTTTATCACTATCTGCGATATTCAGACTTAGACTTTCGTAATCTGTTCAATGTAAAGATAGAAGGCAGTTATGAATCTGAGAGTCATGTAAGGAAGCACGACTGGACTGAGCACTTTTTTACAGGGCTTATGCTTGGCGGAAACAAGTACTACAAACACAGATTGGGTAGCCCAGTCTACAACCTACTTTACGCAAACGAGGCGGGTTTTGACCTAGACTATTGTGTCAAGTATCGCGTCATCACAGTATTTTATTTTTTTAAGGAAGCAGTAAGTGTTTCAAAGGTCTGTCAATTGCTTAAACGAATGGGTTATGAGCGAGCGTTTGTTGTAAGGGTAATTGAAGACTTGCTGAAAAGTTATCTGTTGGTGTCACCTGAACATGAATTCAATGTTAATCAAATAGAATATGCTGCCATTTCTGACTCTGGCATTTATTACTTTGAGAATATTATTACAAATCAAAAATACTTATACGAGGCTGTTCTAGATACTCCACTTAACCATACAAGTTGGGAAAAGGGGAGCATTCAAGAGTTTGAGAACCGTGCAGTTTCAATAATGGAGTATCTAGGACGGGTGATTTCGTGTGAAAGAGAGCACTTGCACCGTATAAGTTTTTCAACAGATACCGCTCAAATGTGTGCTGTTTTGAAGTCTACTGGTTTACTCAGCAAGAAAATTGTGAAGAGTGCTGCTGAGATTGCTTCAATTGGGGCCAGGTCAGCGAGTACACATGTACTGAATGTGGCAGAGTCAATGAGTGTGCTGGTCGATGAAGCTATAGATGACGTTAACGGTATGGAGCGGGAGCTTGATGAACTTCTCAAAAGCAGGTCGTATATTGTTGATGGTGACATAAACGAGCAAGAAGTTTCTTGGAACCTGAAAAAGTTTGGGAAGTCATGTGGCCAACTTACTGTCAAATTCCCTGACAAGTTAGAACCGTCAGGAGACAATATCTTTAAGACTGAATTATCATTGAAAGTCCAAGACAACCCCGAAACCCTAATCGCTTGGCTAGAGTCAACGGTCCCATCAAACATGAAACCTTCATTGATGTGTTCATTGGAGAAAAAAGATAATGGCCATTATTACGGTGAGATCAAGATCAATGAAGTTTCGTCAGTAATTAATTTTCCGAAGTCATCGCTAACAATCCTGTCTGATTGTAGGCCATTGATTACTAGGGAGGTTTCACTGTGAAAAATAAGATCATTCCTTTGTGTCTAATTCGATATGACGAGGCCAATTCAAAATTGAGCATCGAGGTATTTGGTGGGGTAAGAAATGCTCATCAATCAACTATCGTAGATAGAGAGATGACAGCCGGAGATCTAGAACATGTGAAAGAAGCTGTTGAAGAATACTGGCGTTTTGTCGATGAAAAAATAAAAGAGGGTATTGTTGATAATGGCGAGGAAAGAAAACGAAAAAGGTTCTACGACGACCTAAAAGCCAAAAGCTCCGCCATCACGCTTAGGTTATTGGGCGAAGGACCTTTGGATGACTTGTGGAGCATTGCATCACAGTCAGATATTTTTTTGTTATCTACCAATTTGCAATGGGTACCATGGGAGACCCTTTATAATCCAGGTTATGGAAACGGAGAATTTCTTTCTGACAACTGCGTTATCTCTCGAATCGCTAGTAGAGCGAAAATCGACAATTTTGGAAATGTAAAAGAGAACAGTGGTCGGATAGTTTGTATCGACCCCATATTAGACGAGGACTACGAGAAATGTGAGAACGTCAGGGTTTCTCACATATTTGAAGGTAAAGGTGAAGAGGTTTATTTAACTGATTTAGTCGGCGACCTAGCAGATAAAGTTAAAACAAAGAGCGTTATTAGCTGGATTTGTGAACACGAGACTGAAAAAGGTCTAAGATTATGTTCTGATGTGCATTTTAATAACGAGCATGTTCATATTCACAAGTTTCCGCAACGTTCACTAGTGTTCATCGTCTCTTGCGCAGGGGCAAGGTCTAAATTTAATGATGTTGGTATGAGTGAAGCAATTGTATCTGCAAGTGATTGTACAGTAGTTGCCCCTTCATCGATGATTTCAGCAAAGGCTGGAGTCGATTTTGTTGGACGCCTGTTAGAGATTATTAAAAAAGAAGACTGTAAATATCTCTATGAAGTTTGGGCCAAACTAAAAAGGCCGTTTGGAGGTGAGATGGAGAAACAAGATGAAGTTACTGCCGAGCGATTTTATTCACTCTGGTTCAGCATTTTTGGTGACTGTGAAGCAGAGATAAAGGAGATAAAATGACTAGCCTAGAGCTCACTATTTCTGATGAGGACCTTGACGCGCTTCAGCGCGATAATGAAGAAAATCCACAATTACTCGTACTGGGTAACGATGAAAATGGCCAACTAAACCGTGACCAAGATAAATCACGAAAAGCTGTTGATGAATTAGTTCCAAAATTGCTAACAAAAAAACTCAATAACATTATACCTGATGATTATAAGTTACTTCAGGTAAAACTGGATGTAAAAATTAAAGGTAAATTGATGGGCCAAGAATTATCGGGCAACGTCCAAGTTACGTTTGGACCAAATGAATAAACTCTGTATAAGAGCTGCCATTATTCGTCAAGCGAACTAGATGTTCGCTTGACATGATTAATTGCTATGAACCCTATCAATTATTCAAATAATCCAACACTACAATGTGATGCTCTTTCGTTTTGAATTTATTGAAAACATGCTCAACATTGCCGTTTTCGTCTATTAAAAACGTTAGACGGTGAATGCCATCATATTCTTTGCCCATAAATTTTTTAGGTCCCCACACACCGAATGCGTCTGCAACGGCGTGGTCTTCATCCGACAGCAACGTAAAATTGAGGTTTTCTTTTTCGATGAATTTTGGCAGACGCTTCACTGCATCAGGACTAATGCCCAATACAACAACATTTTTTGATAACAGCGTCTCGTTAACGTCTCTTAGCCCCTGAGCCTGCACGGTGCAGCCCGGTGTCATCGCTTTTGGATAGAAGTACACCAATACTTTTTTGCCTGCAAAATCGGCGAGCGAAACGGTCTCATCATTTTGGTTCTGCAACGAGAATTGTGGTGCTTTATCACCAGCCTGTAACGTTTTCATTGGGATCCTTTTTTTGTTTGTCTACTACTTTACCTGTCACGTTTAACGAGTCGAACAGGGACATTAGATCAGATTCTAATGCATCTAAATCATCAGTTGCGGGCAGTGACACAACAAACTTGCATCGCATGTTGTCTTTACCCGTTGTCTTATCTTTGAAGGTACGCTGTCTAAATGCGCTTATAATGGCGTGACGGTGAGCAAAAAAACCTGTCACAGACTTGATGAGGCCTGCTGCATCCTCACCACTAAATTCAACATTGAACAAATGCTCTAAGTTCTGTTTCTCGTGGTGGCTAGTGCGTTTCATCATCGATAACACGTCAAGACGCTGAAAGAGTGCAGGTAAAATACACTCCGCCTTAGTGATTGAGCTTTGTGTGCCTTCGATAATCATAGTCAATGAAAACTCGCGCCCATAAATAGCTTGGCGGCTATCGAGGATGTTGCATTGCGCTTCTGAGACGGTTGTGGCTATCTCGCTTAAAATGCCACTTTTATCCGTACCCATAATGGTGACGATTAGTTGGTGTTTAGACATCTACTTTTCTTCAAAGCCGATAGGGCCTGATGACCTTAGTTATTGAATTATTTTTCTTATTCTTGCGATGTTAGCACAGAGTTTTTTTCCAAGTCAGTGCCTTTTTCTTAGCTTAGAATAAGATATTGTCAAATTCTTGTCATTTTACGCATGCTATTACTTGTGTTTAGGCACCGACGTATTTAACATGTGCGCTCATATTTTTCGGAGCGATTATGTTTACTGGTAGTTATGTAGCACTCGTCACGCCGATGTTTCAAAACGGCGATATTGATTACAAGTCTCTAGAGAAACTTGTAAAGTTTCATATTGAACAGGGCACTCATGGTATTGTCTCTGTTGGTACAACTGGCGAATCTGCAACGCTGCCTTTCGATGAGCATGTCAAAGTGGTTAAAGAAACAGTCGCGATGGCTGCTGGTTCTATTCCCGTAATTGCAGGTAGTGGCGCAAATTCAACTGCTGAAGCAATTTTTCTTACCGAACAACTCGGCAATGCCGGTATCGACGGGTTCCTAAGCGTTGTACCGTATTACAACAAGCCACAACAGGCTGGCATGGTTGCACACTTCAATGCAATTGCCGATGCCAGTGACCTTCCTGTATTGCTCTATAACGTTCCTGGTCGAACGGTTGCAGATATGCTGCCTGAAACGGTTGCAGAACTGTCGGCTCACAAAAATATTGTGGGTTTGAAAGATGCCACAGGCAGTATTGAACGTTTAAAAGACACGCAAAAATTGGTGCCTTCTGACTTCGTTTTGTTAAGCGGTGATGACGGTACAAGTGCTGAGTTCATGTGTGAGGGTGGTCATGGTGTTATTTCTGTTACTGCTAACATTGCGCCAAAAGCCATCGCACAAATGTGTGAAGCAGCGCTAGACAAAGATTTTGACAAATGTCGAGATATCGATAGCACCATAGAATTGCTTCACAGTGAGTTATTTATTGAGCCAAATCCTGTTATGCCTAAATGGGCATTATATAAAATGGGCATGATGGAAAGCGCCGTAATGCGTTTACCTATGGTTTTACCGGAACTATCAAGCCAAAAACGTATCGAAGAACTATTAAAAAAATACGCATTGATTTCTGGTTAATAAGGAATACAAATGAAAAGAACGCTGGCTATAGCAAGTTCAGTGGCAATGGTCGCACTTGCAGGTTGTTCAAGCCAAATTGATAGAAAAACTGCGTCAGGCAGCTATGAATACCTAAAAACGCAAGAACAAAGCGAAATTCAGGTGCCGTCTGAGCTTGATAAGCCTCCTGTATCAGATGAGTTTGCACTACCGTCACTTGGTGAGTCTGCAGATACAAGTCTCTTGGGTAAGGACCTTTTAGTTCAATCACCAGCACTCGTTCTTCCGCTCGTTGCGGGCTCGCACGTTGAAGAAGGTAAAAATACGGCAACTATTTGGTTTGACCAAGTGGATGACAGCCAGCCACTAAGCCAAGCTGTGTGGAATTCTCTGCTGAGCTTTCTCGATGACAAAGGTATTGGCGTTGATAGATTTAGTCCAGAAGAGAAAGTACTCGTTACCGATTGGATGATCATTAAAAAGGAAGTTGAAGGGCAGTGGTATAGCCTAACCGACGAAGAGAGTGAAGTTGGTCGTCGTTTTGAATTCAGTCTTAATGTAAAACCTCACGGTAGAAGTGCTGCATTAACCGTAGAGTTAAAAGACTACATGCAAACACTGGGCAATGACGTTATTGCTGACGTGTCTTCTATGGAAGAGCGCAGAGAAGAAGTAGAGGTACTCAACGAGGTTATTGGCCACTATGAGTATCAAATACAGCTTGCCGCTACGCGCCGTATTGCGCAAATCCGCAAAGGTATAAATACAGAGTTAGGCTTCAACGATGACGGCGATGCAGCTTATGTGGTAGATGCTAAATATGATGTAGCATGGCCAAGAATGTTGCTCGTGCTTCGCAAGCTCGGTTTTGATGTTAAAGATTTAGATAAATCAAACGGCCTGCTGTTTGTGTCCTATAATGGTGACCAAGGAAGCTGGTGGGATGGTTTATTTTCAGGCGATGAAGAGTTGCTTAAAAAAGGCGACTATCGTTTGAAAGTTGCGCAAGCGGGCCCACTGCGTACGTCAGTGACTTTCATGAACAATGAGAGCGTCCCGTTTGAAGCAAATCAGGTTTCCGACCTATACAGTGCATTTGCTGAGGTCATGTCAGAAGATAACCTTGATATATAACTGAGACTGAGAATGGAAAAACGCGATGAGCTTTACCGCGGTAAAGCAAAAACTGTTTATTACACTGACGATAGCGACAAGCTAATCCTTCACTTTAGAAACGACACTTCTGCGTTTGACGGTGAGAAAATTGAGCAGCTTGACCGCAAAGGTGAAGTAAACAACAAGTTTAACCACTTTATTATGACTAAGCTTGAAGAAGCTGGCATTGCAACGCAAGTTGAAGCCCTTGTTTCTGATACTGAGTCTTTGGTTAAAAAGCTCGACATGATCCCTGTTGAGTGTGTGGTGAGAAACTTGTCTGCGGGTTCACTTGTACGCAGATTGGGTGTGGAAGAGGGCAAAGAGCTCAACCCACCTATCTTCGAGTTTTTCTTAAAAAATGATGCACTTCATGATCCGATGGTTAATGACTATCACATTCTGTCATTTGGTTGGGCAACAGAAGCGCAAATCGCTGAGATGAAAGCGTTAACGTTTAAAGTTAATACCGTTCTTAAAGCGTTGTTCGATGAAGCGGGCATGTTACTTGTCGACTACAAACTAGAATTTGGTGTTGATAAAGACGGAAACATCGTTTTGGGTGACGAGTTTACGCCAGATGGTTGCCGACTTTGGGACAAAGAAACGCGAAAGAAAATGGACAAAGACCGTTTTAGACAAGGGCTTGGTTCAGTGGTCGAAACCTATATTGAGGTGGCAGAGCGTTTAGGCCTCTCTCTGTAGTACTATTCTATTGCGCGACAGCGAAATAAAAAGAGGACCATAGCGGTCCTTTTTTTGTGCGTTCTATGCAAGAATTTTATCAAACAACCCTAAGGAATGTGTGCGTTGAATTTAGCAGTAAAAGTATTGCTCGCCATGATAGCGTTTGCCGCAAACTCATTGTTTTGTCGAATGGCCTTAACGCAAACTGAAATAGCGCCATCGCTTTTTAACCTTATTCGTTTATGCAGTGGCGCTGTGTGCTTGTTCGTGTTGACATGGTTTGTTAGTAGGCGAAGTCAAAACTGCAGTGTTGTGAACACTATAAAACGTGATGCAGGTATTATTGGCGGTCTATCTTTGTTCACGTATGCATTTTGTTTTGCGTTGGCATACGTGGATATGACAACGGGCACGGGGGCATTGCTCCTATTTGGCAGCGTGCAGCTAACCATGATTGCCTACAGTTTGTTTGCACATGAACGCTTTACGGTATGGCAATGGATAGGCTTTTTACTTGCCATATTGGGGCTTGTTATTTTATTACTGCCTAGTGTTGCCACGCCGCCCTTATTTGCCGCGCTGATGATGATAGTTGCTGGGGCCTCCTGGGGTATTTATTCAATTCTTGGAAAGAAAAGCACGTCGGCACTCTTTGCCACTACCGGTAATTTTATTATCGCAAGCGTGTTTGCGTTAAGTGTGCTGCCGGTGTTAACTGCCCTTACTCATGTTAATTTTGATATCCCTCTCTTAGGGGGTATTTATGCGTTGGCGTCTGGGGTGTTGGCCTCTGCAATAGGGTATGCTATCTGGTATAGCGTATTGCCAAAAATACGATCTACGTCTGCGGCTACGGTTCAGCTAAGTGTGCCTGCCATCGCCACTTTAATGGGCTGGGGATTTTTGGACGAGGCCCTTACGTTTCAAATTGTCTCAGCATTACTTCTGACTTTGGGTGGCATCTACATTGTTATTCGCAAGTAATGACAAACTGCACTAACTTTATACGAAAGGTGAATACTGTATTTGTAAAACAATGATATGTTGGTAAAAAATAAAGGGTGATATGTGTAAATGGAAAGCAACGAGCCGATAGTTATTAAAAACCCAGGAAGGATGCTTACGCTCACTTATGTCGTATCTCTTTCGGTTATTGCGCTACTTTCTATTGTTGTTCACTTTATGCTTGATGAAGTCATCTCAGAGCAAAATAGTACCGGAAAGGTTGTCAATGTTAGTGGTCAGCAGCGTATGCTGTCACAGCGGGCCAGTATGTTTGCTATCGACTATATACAATCAGGATCTATTAGCTCTAAGCGGTTATCCATGGATGCCGTTGAAAAGATGAAAGAGAATCATGCTTTCTTACTCAGTGCGCACAATTTGGCACTGGAAAATGGCGAATTATCGCCTTTATCTACCACGCTTCAAGCAATGTACTTTTCACCTCCTTCTAATGTCGACAAAAAGATTACTGTCTTTGAGAATGAAATAGCGCGGGCACTTTCGCTAGAAGAAGGGCCGCAAGATATCACCTTCAAAAGCAAGAATCTAAAGTTTTTGAAGCTAGCTGAATCTGAGTTGCTTGCGCCTTTACACAGTATTGTGGGTCAATACGAAAAAGAGAGTCTTGAAAAAGTTAACGACCTTCGCACTGCACAAAATGTGGTATTAGGCATCATTATTCTTACGATTTTAATAGAAGCATTCTTTATATTTAGGCCTATGGTGGCGAAAGTGAGCCGCTACGCGACCAAACTACAACGCGATGCAAATTTTGATTTTTTGTCCGGGTTGCTCAACCGCCGTGCGTTTAACATCATCGCTCAACAATCCATTTCAGCCAGTCATCGATACAACCGCCAGTTATCGATAATTATGTTTGATATAGATTTTTTTAAGCGCATCAATGATGCGTATGGGCACGAAGTTGGCGATAGTGCCATTAAACACGTGTCTAACATTTTAGACTCTTACTCAAGAGAATCTGACTGTGTCGCGCGTATCGGAGGTGAAGAATTTGTACTCTTGCTTAGCGATACAGGGAAAGAGGGGGCAGAACAATTGGCAAACAAACTGAGGAAAAAAGTTGAGAACACACCGCTAATTGCCAATGACGATGAAATTCACATCACGCTAAGCGGTGGTGTAGCCGCAGTAAAAGCAGGTGATAGAAATATTGAAAGTGCACTTAGCGATGCAGACGAGGCGCTTTACAGGGCAAAAAAAGACGGCCGAAATCAAGTACAGCTAGCTTAAATCCTGAACCTTATACTATATTCAACGTAAAGAATAATTGGTGCCGACTAGGGATAACTGGCATCTTTTGTAAGGGTTGTCCTTTTTCTCTCGTCTTAAAGGTCCTGCGTTGAAAAAAGCACTTGTATTAGAAAATGAAAAACAAAGACTTGAAGCGCTTTATCGTCTGAACATCCTAGATACGTCCCAAGAAGAGCGTTTTGACAGGATCACTCGCTTGGCTCAACATCTTTTCGGGTGTAAATATGCGTCAATTTCGCTAATCGATAGGCATCGTCAATGGTTTAAGTCATCTGTAAATCTTGAAGTGCAAGAGACATCGCGTGATGAGGCAGTGTGTGCTTATGCTATTACTGAAAAAACGCATCTTGTTATTCCAGATACCCACGAAGACCCTCGTTTTGTCGATAATCCTAACGTAGTAGGCGGACTACATATTCGCTCTTACGCAGGCGTCAACCTTTTTGTCGATGAGCAACCCATAGGAACGTTGTGCGTTTTTAACGACGAACTACAACACTTTTCTCCAACCAATTTGGCTCTGTTAGCTGACTTAGCAAAAATGGTTGAGAATGAGCTACACAGGCATGACGCAGAGGGTTTACTTCAAGAAATACAGCAATATCAAATTCAGTTCGAAGAAAACCAAAAACTGACCCGCGTAAGAAGTGCCATTCTTGAAAAGGTTGTTTCGTCTCAGACATTTGATGTTGTGCTTAGAGAAATTGTAGGCGCTATTGAACGAGAGTATGAGGGATACTTTTGCAGCATATTGCTGTTAGAAGGGAACCAGCTAAAAATGGGGGCCGCACCGTCATTACCTGATTTTTACAATGAAGCGATAGATGGTGTTGAAATAGGGCCTGGCGTAGGGTCTTGTGGCAATACTGCATACACAAATGCACTTACCGTGGTAGAAGATATCGCAACACACCCTTATTGGGCTGCGTGGGCGGAACTGGCGAAAAAGGCGAGGTTGGGCTCGTGTTGGTCTCAGCCTATTCGAGGCGCCGATAATGAGGTGTTGGGAACATTTGCGATTTATCACGAGTTTTCCTCTAAGCCTTCTAGTGATGCGATTATGCTTATTGAGCAGTTTGCCCACATTGCTAGTATTGCGATTGAGAGAGAACGAGCAAATCAGCTTATTTGGCATCAGGCAAATTTTGATGGGCTTACCTCGCTTCCAAATAGAAACTTGATGGAAGAGCGTTTAAAACAGTTGTTGTCTTCGGCAAATCGCGACGAGACAAAAGTTGCCGTATTGTTTTTAGATTTAGATAACTTTAAAGATGTTAATGATACCCTTGGCCACGACGTGGGAGACATGCTGTTAATTGAGTGTGCAAGGCGTATTAAATGCTGTATTCGTCAAGAGGATACGGCGTCACGGCTTGGCGGCGATGAATTTGTTATCTTACTCGGCGGCATTGGTGAGGTACGTGGTCTAGATAATGTTATCCAAAAGCTACTTAAGGAAATCTCAGAGCCATACTTGCTGCAACAGAGGCATATTCATACCAGCGTAAGTATAGGTGTTACCATCTATCCTAACGATGGGAACGATGTTTCTACGTTGCTAAAAAATGCTGATCAAGCCATGTACGGTGCAAAAGAGCAAGGTAAAAATAGTCATCAGTTTTACTCTCGCAAAATGCAGGAATCTGCACTCAAGCGCTTGTCTTACAAAGGTGACTTGCGAGCGGCGATCGATAATGAACAGTTCTATATTGAATATCAGCCTATCTTTGACATCCAGTCTAACCAATTGACAAAAGCGGAAGCGCTATTGCGATGGGAACACCCTGAAAAAGGTATCATCCGGCCAGATGAGTTTATACCTGTCTCTGAAGAATCGGGGGCAATTATCGATATTGGTAATTGGGTGTTTGAGCAAGTTTGTCAAGACGCGCTAAGATGGCGCAAATCGCTTTGCCCTGAACTTCAGTTAAGTATTAATACCTCGCCTTGTCAGTATTTTCATCGCGACCCCAATATCATGGACTGGCTTTTGGTGCTGCTCGATAAAAGTCTTTCGCCTAATGCAGTGTTGCTGGAGATTACCGAAAACTTGTTGATGGATGCGACGTCGCAGGTGTCGAAAAAGCTCTTCCAATTTAGGCAAGCTGGTGTAAGTATTGCGCTTGATGACTTCGGTACTGGCTATTCATCTATTTCATACTTAAAAAAGTTTCCCACCGACTACATAAAGATTGATCGGAGTTTTGTGAATTCAATGACCGAAGTCAGTAATGACAAGGTGCTATGTGAAGCGATTATCGTGATGGCTAAGAAGCTAGGGATTAAAGTGGTTGCAGAAGGTATTGAAACCGAAGCGCAATTAAATATTTTGAAAGATATGGGGTGCGATTATGCGCAAGGATACTTGTTTTCTAAACCTTTATCTAAAACGCAGTTTGAAGCATTACTTAAAACAAAGTAACTGAGTCAATATGCTTTGTTATTAGCCGAAAAAAAACGCTAGCAAATGCTAGCGTTGAAAGTCAGTAATTAAGATATCCGTTGAAAGAGCTCAGGATAGCGATGCTAGGGCTTTGCCAGAGTACTGTTCTAGCTCATCAGTACGATTATCTTTGATTTTGTTTGCCCAGTTAGGGTCTTGTAATAGCGCTCTACCTACCGCAACTAAGTCAAACTCGCCATCATTTAAGCGTTCTAGTAAATCGTCAACAGATCGTGTGCTAGCGCCTTGACCTTTAAATGCACCAAAAAAATCATCATTTAAACCAACCGAACCCACAGTAATGGTAGGTTTACCGGTAATTTTCTTTGTCCAGCCTGCTAAATTGAGATTGCTTCCTTCAAACTCACTTTCCCAATAGCGACGCTGAGAACAATGAAAGATATCCACACCTGCGTCGCTCAACGGCGTTAAGAACTGTGCTAGCTCTTCGGGGGTTTGTGCAAGGCGAGCCGTATAGTCCTGTTGTTTCCACTGCGAATATCTCAGTACAATGGGGAAATCTGGTGACGTAGCAGCGCGTATAGCTTTGATTATTTCAACAGCAAAACGACCTCTATTTTCCATACTTCCGCCCCAACTATCAGTGCGTTGATTGGTGCCTTCCCAAAAAAACTGATCGACAAGATAACCATGAGCACCGTGTATTTCTACCCCGTCCATACCAATCGCCTTTGCATCTGCGGCGGCTTGCGCAAACGCTTCAATGACCGCTTCAATATGCGCTGTTGTCATTGGTTCAGCGCCTTGCTTGCCGGGTTTGAATAGGCCTGAAGGACCTGCACTGGGAAGCTCAGGGAATGGAGCCTTTTCTGCTACTCTTGCCATACCAACATGCCATAGTTGAGGCATAATTTTTCCATTCTCTGCATGAACTTTGTCAACGACGTTTTTCCAGCCATTGAGGGCTTGTTCGCCGTGAAACTGAGGAATATTGGGATCCATAGTTGCAACGTTGTCAGCTACCGTTGTGCCCTCAGTTATAATGAGGCCTGTACCGCCTTGTGCGCGCCTTTGATAATAGCCCGCTACATCGTCAGTCGGAATGCCATTAGGTGAAAACTGGCGCGTCATTGGCGCCATAACAATACGGTTTTCTAGAGAAAGCTTGTCACTCTTATAAGGCGTGAATAAGGTGGTGGTCATTACTATTCCTTGCAGCTAATTGACGTTTTATCATTAAGAAATAGTAATGCGGCATCTAAGCAAGTCAATTTGGAATTAATGATAGTGATTTATAAGTTATGAGAAACCTATCCAAATGCGTTCTTATCATCACATACAGGTTATCGTATTTCATTTTTGCATTGTGGCAATAATTTCCCTTTCTCGGTCGCTGGCATAGTGTTCATCCCAATGCTTTAATTTTTTATCCATAATATGAAACCAAAGTGGTGGGACAAGAGCGAGCCCCATTGTTGAAATATAACCACCTATCATTTGAGGTGAGTCTTGAAGCGATTTAAGCTTTTCAAATGGCACAGCGCCTTGGGCATGGTGATGGCTATGTCTAGGCAAATTAAACATCGTCCAGCAACTGATACGTCGGTTTGAATTCCAAGAATGTCTGGGGCGTACGGGTTGACGAGGATCGCGAACAAGTCCGTAGTGTTCCATGTAATTGACTATCTCGAGGATAAACTTAGTGGTAAAGCCTAAGGCGATAAACATAATAACGCCATATACGCCGGCAAAGAGATAAGACACACATGCTATTGATAGGCTCATTAGCCACCCTCTAATACAGGCATTATGCCAACTAAGCATCGACTGATTTTTCTTTTTAAGCCTCTTGCTTTCGATGTGCCAACCAGCTCGCTGCGTCCCTATAAAAGCAAGAATAAAATGGGTGTAAACATTGCGGCCTCGAGGGGCGGTAGCAGGGTCGTCGGGAGTAGCAACTTTTACATGATGGTTATAAACATGCTCGATTGAGAAATTTGCATCGAAGCTAAACGCGAGTAGCCAACGACCAACACTTACAGATACCCGGTTACCTACGCGATGAACAAGTTCATGGGCGACAACTGTTGCTACGCCTCCTAACATCAGCGCTAAAAACGGCACCGCTATAATTATATGCATCACCGTAACATCAGGCTTTAAATCCATAATATCAATGTTGTAATGCGCTAGTAATAAATGAGCCAGTGGTGTGTCCGGTGTAACAACGAGTATAAGGGCCGTAGTCACAATACATAGGGATAGGGGAAGCGCGCTGTAAAGCATATATTTTAACAGGCGAGCGTTGAGCAAGGGAGGTTCAGAAAGGTCGTCACCAAGAAGTGCATCGCCTAACACATAAAACGCGATATATATGCCAAAGCCCACATAAATAGCAGAACCACCAATCCAAATAGTGGTTAGTCCGAATAGGACTGCAATGTAGAAGTTAAAAAATTTCAAGTAATGCAACATGGTTATACCTAGTTTGGACAAGACGTTAAGTAGTCTGACCGAAAACTATCGGTTACAAGAGTGCTTAAGTTGACAGAGGGGAGTCATTTATTGCCAGAGGCTTCACATTGCATTAACATTTTAAATGTGCGTTGGCGTAATGATAGAATCAAATATGACAAATGAGAGTAACAGAAGCCTTCATGATGTAAGTAATGTTCCCACGTTTTACATTATGCAGTTGGAGAAGGTTCTGGCATCTAAAGGTGTGTCTTTAGACACGTGTTTGTCGTCACTTGGGCTCGATTATGAAAGTTTGACGTGCCCTGGTGCAACAATGTCGGGTGAACATTTCACTAGGTTAATCAATACGATTGTCGAAAATCACCACATTAATGACTTAGGCCTTCTTCTAGGGAGCGCTTTGCAACTTATCCACCACGGACCGTTCGGCTTAGCGGTAATGAATAGTCCAACGGTAATGGACATTGTTACGCTGTTTGAACGTTTTATCGCGATGCGTGTACCAGCTCTTGAACTGCATGTCATTGAAGAGCCCAATAACATCGTAGTAACCGTGCACGACTTATATTGGTCTTCACATGTACATAGATTTTTCATCGACGCACTGACATCTGCGTTGCTAAATCTGCATAGTAGTTTGGTAAATGAAGGAAATAGTGCAGTGATCACACGCATCACTTTTGATTATTCGAAGTCATCTCATAACAACGAATTCAGCCACGACAACATAAATCAAGAAGACACACGAGAGAATATGTGGGGTATTGAAGCGCACTATGATCAACCCTATTGTGGAATTGTATTAAACAAAGAGAAAGCCGGGCAGCCCCTTATTTCAAGTGATAGGGTAAGCTATGACTACGCGGTTAAACTCTGTGAAATGGAGCGTTCAGAGCTTGTTGCAGACAGTGTTACCGAAAAGTTGAGGCGTTTTCTACGTCGTCATCAAACTGAGATGCCGTCGTTAGAAGCAGCAGCTGATGCGTTATATATGAGCAAAAGAACACTGCACAGATCGTTAGCGAAAGAAAACACAAGCTTTAGAAAAGAGCGAGAGCGTACGCTTATGCGGGACGCGGTGGACTTGCTTTACGTAAGAGGCTTGAGTGTCAAACAAACGGCTTATCATCTGGGTTACACCGAGCCCGCAAATTTTCGACGAGCTTTCGTCAATTACTATGGCCGTCCTCCTTCAGCTTTTGGCAATCAAAACCAGCGTTAGATGTACTTTCACGATAGAATTGCAGCGATTGCGCAGGCGATAACCAGTTGGCCGTATATTTGTTAAGTCAGCTCGTAGCTAATTATAAACGCGACTTGGCGAGTCAGAACTATTAGGGAAGGGAAGGTGAACGAAATAACTTTTAATGACGAAGATAAATCTACGCTTGTTGAGAAACTACAGTCCTATTTCGACAGCGAATTAGGCGTAGAACTTGGCCAATTCGACGGTGAATTCTTACTCGAGTTTATCGCCAAAGAGATGGGGGGCGTGTTTTACAACAGCGGGGTTAGAGATGCCAGAGCGGTGTTAGAGAAACGCTTAGAGTCAATAGACGAAGACTTATATGCAATAGAAAAAGAGATGTAAATTAAAAAAGGACCGCCATCGTTACCTGATAATCGGTATATAACGCAGTGTCGGTGACTAGAGAGGAACTTTTATTTTGAGTGGGCATTTAGCAATGCAACAACAGGGTAGAATTTCATCGTCGTCAATAAATGCAAGGGGGTCTGTTGTGTACTCCACTTCACCTTCAATTAACTTAGTACGGCAGGCACCACAAAACCCTTCACGGCAATGGTAGTGAATATGCACGTCAGCCGCCTCTAGGGCACTTAGAATGGTTTTATCAACAGGGGCGTCA
This sequence comes from uncultured Alteromonas sp., assembly GCA_964454185.1. GTDB lineage: Bacteria > Pseudomonadota > Gammaproteobacteria > Enterobacterales > Alteromonadaceae > Alteromonas. The sequence continues at coordinate 5,922 of CAYVST010000014.1, read as the reverse complement.
ATAGGCCCCACATCGACAACGTCGATGCGAAGCCCAGAATTGTCTTTGGTCATCTAGCTGTAGAGCTACAGCTCAAAGTCGGCAAAGGCGTCTTCGCTTACTTCAGAGTCAATCTGACCCACTAAGTAAGAACTTATTTCAGACTCTTGAGGGGCTACTTGAACGTTATCCGAATTCAAGTAGTTGTTCATCCAAGGTAGTGGGTTACTGCTAATATCAAACGGCGCATCAAAGCCGATAGCAGTCATACGCTGATTCGCGATATATTCTACGTATTGGCAAAGTATGTCTTTGTTAAGGCCTATCATAGAACCATTCTGGAACAAATAATCTGCCCACTGCTTTTCTTGCTCAACAGCATTCATAAAGATAGCGCGTGCTTCATCTTTACACTCTTCAGCAATTTGCGCCATTTCTGGGTCGTCTTTACCCTTCGCCCACAAATTAAGAATGTGCTGGGTAGATGAAAGGTGAAGGTTTTCGTCTCGCGCAATCAAGCGAATAATCTTTGAATTGCCTTCCATTAACTTGCGTTCTGCAAATGCAAATGTACAAGCAAACGAAACATAGAAACGAATCGCTTCTAGGGCGTTAACCGAGTTCATACAAAAATAAAGCTTCTTCTTTAATTCGTACATGTTTACGGTGTATGCAGTACCGTTTACCGTGTGAACACCTTCGCCCTGCGTCTGCCACAACTGCGTGGCAAAAATAAGGTCGTCATAGTATTTAGAGATATCAGCAGCACGGCGCTTAATTTCATCGTTAACCACGATATCTTCAAAAATTTCACTAGGGTCAGAAAACAAGTTACGCAAAATATGCGTGTACGAACGAGAATGGATGGTCTCGAAGAACGACCACGTCTCTACCCATGTTTCCAACTCGGGTAATGAAATGATTGGCAAAAATGCAATGTTCGGGCTGCGACCTTGCACTGAATCAAGCAGTGTTTGGTATTTAAGGTTCGAGATAAAAATATGTTTCTCAGGGTCGGTTAACTTTTGAAAGTCAACGCGATCGCGCGAGACATCTACCTCTTCCGGGCGCCAAAAGAAGCTTATTTGTTTCTCAATAAGTTTCTCGAAAATGGCATGCTTTTGCTGGTCGTAGCGCGCAACGTTTACGGGATTGCCGAAAAACATTGGCTCGACCAATGGATTTGTACTTTGCTGATTAAACGTAGTGTATTTCATGATGGCCTAACTAAAAACTTAATGATTAACGCGTGTTATTATTTGTGTTCTTGCTGCGAAACTTTAGATGGCAAGCCTGCATTTATGCTGAGCTTGCCATCTTACAGATGGTGCGTTGTTATTTATATTTTACACGCACCGCCTGCACAATCATCGTCTTCCTCAACGACCACTTCCTCTTGACGTGGCATAGGCTCGTTGGCTTTTGCATCAAGTGCCGACGTGTCAGACGCGCCGTCGCGAGTGTTGTGGTAGTAAAGTGTTTTAACGCCCAGCTTGTAAGTAGTAAGAAGATCCTTAAGAAGAAGCTTCATAGGTACCTTGTTACCTTCATAACGGCTAGGGTCATAATTAGTGTTTGCAGATATCGTTTGGTCAATAAACTTCTGCATAATACCAACTAGCTGTAGGTATCCATCGTTTGACGGAATATCCCAAAGTAGTTCGTACTGGTCTTTAAGTGTCTCATACTCAGGGACAACTTGCTTAAGTACGCCATCTTTACTCGATTTAATGCTGATGAAACCACGTGGTGGCTCAATACCGTTTGTTGCATTAGAAATCTGAGACGATGTTTCAGACGGCATAAGGGCAGATAACGTAGAGTTGCGTAAGCCGTGCGTTTTAACGTCTTCACGAAGCGCGTCCCAATCGTAATGAAGTGGTTCATTACACACGCTATCAAGATCTTTCTTGTAGCTGTCGATTGGCATTATGCCTTGCGAGTATGTTGTTTCGTTAAACTTAGGACACGCACCTTTCTCTTTTGCAAGATTGTTTGACGCTTTGAGTAGGTAATACTGCATTGCTTCAAATGTGCGGTGAACTAGACCATTTGCGCTGTGATCAGAATATTTAACACCGTTTTTGGCTAGATAGTACGCGAAGTTGATAACGCCCACACCCAGAGTTCGTCTGCCCATTGTTGCATTATATGCTGCTGGAACAGGGTAGTCTTGATAGTCTAGTAAGTTATCAAGCGCTCGTACTGCAAGGTCGGCTAACTCTTCAAATTCGTCTAACGATTCGATAGCACCCAAGTTAAATGCAGACAGTGTACATAGCGCAATTTCACCATTTTCATCATTAACGTGCTGAAGCGGTTTAGTAGGTAGCGCAATTTCAAGACAAAGGTTACTTTGACGAACAGGAGCAACTTCTGGGTTGAATGGGCTGTGTGTATTACAGTGGTCCACGTTTTGAAGATAAATACGACCCGTGCTAGCACGCTCTTGCATGAACAAGCTAAACAGCTCCATGGCTTTAATTTGCTTTTTACGAATGCTGTCGTCGTTTTCGTATTTAACGTAAAGCGCTTCGAACTTATCTTGGTCGGCGAAGAACGCGTCGTAAAGACCAGGTACGTCTGATGGGCTAAACAATGAGATATAGCCGTCTTTCATCATGCGCTGATACATCAGTTTATTAAACTGAACGCCGTAATCGAGGTGACGTACTCGGTTTTCTTCCACACCACGGTTATTCTTTAGAACTAGTAGTGATTCAACTTCCATATGCCAAATTGGATAGAACAAAGTGGCTGCGCCACCACGTACACCACCTTGTGAACAGCTTTTTACCGCAGTTTGGAAGTATTTGTAAAATGGAATACAGCCAGTATGGAAGGCTTCACCACCGCGGATAGGGCTTCCTAGTGCGCGAATGCGACCTGCATTAACACCGATTCCTGCACGCTGGCTAACGTATTTTACAATTGCGCTTGCTGTTGCATTAATCGAATCTAGGCTGTCACCTGTTTCAATCAGTACACATGAACTGAACTGACGGGTAGGGGTGCGCACACCCGCCATAATAGGCGTTGGTAGCGACAGCTTGAACGTTGATGCTGCGTCATAGAAACGGCGAATATAGTCCATACGCACGTTTTTGTCATAGTTCGCAAATAAGCATGCAGCGACCAGAATATAAAGGAACTGAGCGCTTTCGTAAATTTCACCAGTAACACGGTTTTGAACAAGGTATTTGCCTTCCAGCTGCTTAACAGCAGCATAACTAAAGTTCATGTCACGCCAATGGTCGATATACGTATCCATCTCGGCGAATTCTTCAGCGGTGTAATCTTCTAGAAGGTGCTTGTCATACTTTCCGGCTTCGACCATTTTAGCAACATGATCGAATAACGCTGGCGGCTCGAATTGTCCATAAGCTTTCTTGCGTAGGTGGAAAATTGCTAAACGCGCAGCCATGTACTGATAATCTGGTGCATCCGTAGAAATAAGATCGGCGGCAGATTTGATCAGTGTCTCGTGGATCTCACTGGTATTGATCCCGTCAAAGAACTGAATTTGTGCTTTTATCTCAACTTGTGAAACAGAAACGTTATTTAGTCCCTTTGAAGCCCAAGTAACGACTTTGTGAATTTTCTCCAAGTCGATGGATTCTTTTTCACCGTTGCGTTTGGTGACAAATAAATTGTTGTTCATGTTACTGGCCGTATGTCTGTTAGCGCTTGATGCGTGGGCTGTAGTGCCCATTTTCGTTTTAATTCGTTTTTTAACTGCGAGTGCACATATTAACTGAACTCAGCCAAGCTGTGATTTCACACACGCAAAAGCGGCCTAAACTGGTACCTGATAAAGATAAAAAGTAGAGACTGCTTGTATATTTCTTTTATTGCTTAATTGTGTCAGCGAAGTCGATTGGCGTATCGCTACGCGATCCTTTGGGATCTAATTATTTGTGTTGTTGGATCCCGTGCTAACCTCAACACAAGATAGTGAGGTTTCGCCTCGAATGCAACCCAATATCTGGTGGTATTTCGTGCACTTAAATTGGCACGAAATTTACGTTAGTAACAACTAACTTTTTAGCGTTCTACAAGCTTAAAATATCGGGATTGCAAGCGTTTTTCAAAAATTCTTATATGAAAAAATTAATTTATTCTTAGAAATCAATTTTTATAAAAACACGATATATGGTGTTTAAAATATCACCGCAACCCAAGATGTAGTGTTAAATATTGTTAAACACACTGTATATAGTAGGTACAAATCCTTCTTATGCTTACATCAGCAAGCATAAGAAGATGAATCAGAGCAATGCTACGCTTGCGGCACTGTATATAGTAAGTAGTTTACGTCAACGTTATCAGGAGACAAATAAAACCCTTGGGAGATGGGATCCATATGCAGTCCCGTCATATCACGCGGTAGTAAACCCGCATGGTCGGTCATTGCCATGAGTTCTGATGGCTTAATAAATTTACTGTGATCGTGCGTACCCTTTGGAACAAGCTTGAGCACATACTCCGCACCCACAATCCCCATCAGATAACTTTTAAGGTTTCTATTTAAAGTAGAAAAGAACACATGGCCACCAGGTTTTACGAGTTTGGCACATGCCATTACCACGGAAGCTGGATCGGGGACATGCTCTAGCATTTCCATGCAGGTGACAACATCGAATTGTCCTGCGTGGTCGTCTGCGAATTCTTCAGCTGTTGAACAAACGTAATCCACTTTTATGCCAGATTCTAAACCGTGTAGCTTTGCCACTTCCAGAGATGCCTCAGCCATGTCTAAACCTGTAACGGAAGCACCTGCGCGCGCCATAGCTTCTGCCAAAATGCCGCCACCACAGCCAATATCAATAACTTTCTTTTCAAACAGGCCTTCACTGTGTTGGTTTATAAAATCAAGGCGAAGCGGATTAATAAGATGAAGCGGTTTAAATTCTCCTTCCGGATCCCACCAACGAGAGGCGAGTTCAGAAAATTTGCTGATTTCTTGTTGATCAACGTTTGTCATGGGTAAAACAATCCTTAACTTATCTCTTTTTACGATAGCGTAAATTAACAATAGGTTTTACTGTTTTTGCGGACAATTCTTCATTTAACGGTGCTATCTGGACGAAAAATAGTCGCTTGCCTTTTAGTTGATCAATAAGCGCAATTAAGCGCTACATAATTCTGTCATCAAGTGGTACACTCGAAGCAACATTATGACCCACATAATAATAACAGTGCGCGCCTAAGAGCCGCTTTCACAGTTCATGTAAAGTGGCTGCAATGGATAACGCAGAACAAACCAAGATAAAGGGATTAAGCAGTTTATGTCTGATAACGCTAAAGAAATCCTCCCCGTTAATATCGAGGAAGAGTTAAAAAACTCCTACCTCGATTACGCGATGAGCGTTATTGTCGGGCGAGCATTGCCTGATGTAAGAGATGGCTTGAAGCCAGTGCACCGTCGTGTGCTGTTCGCAATGAACGAACTGAAAAACGACTTTAATAAACCGTATAAAAAGTCTGCCCGTGTGGTAGGTGACGTTATCGGTAAATACCACCCACATGGTGACTCTGCGGTTTACGACACAATTGTTCGTATGGCCCAACCTTTCTCGTTGCGCTACATGCTTGTAGATGGTCAGGGTAACTTTGGTTCTGTAGACGGTGACTCAGCGGCTGCAATGCGTTACACCGAAGTACGCATGGCAAAAATAGCGCATGAGTTACTGGCTGACCTAGATAAAGAGACCGTCGATTTTGTGCCTAACTATGACGGTACAGAACATATTCCAGAAGTGTTACCGACTAAGGTTCCAAACCTATTAGTGAATGGTTCTTCAGGTATCGCAGTAGGTATGGCGACCAATATTCCGCCACACAACCTGACTGAAGTTATCAATGGCTGTGTTGCGCTGATTCAAAATCCATCTATTACTATTGATGACTTGATGACGCACATCCCTGGTCCTGATTTCCCAA
>CAYVST010000013.1:0-53551 GCA_964454185.1 uncultured Alteromonas sp. | reverse complement strand
TATTCATTCAAAGCGCGCCGCTTGCACAGGTCGCGACGCTAATCCCAGGCGCGATGTATATTGTCAGCGCGCTGCGATGTTTATTTTCAGCCCGCAGCGGCGCCAGTGCCTTTGACGGATAGTTAGCCATTGCCTGCTATCAACATATTACGTTAGCTGGGAGTATAAATACGCTCCGCGCGGTTAAATAAGAGCCAAGAAGTAATAATGTACTTATCGTTGCTTTTGGGTATTTGGCCACGGTGAGTGTGGGTAAAATACGCTGGGGCAATCACCATGCGTCCGGCTTTAGGCTTCACTGCCCGATTTTGATAGTAAAACTCGGTTTCGCCACCTTCCTCAACGTCATTAAGGTAGTACATAAACAGCAAAACCCGGTGCAGTGCGTCATTGTGCTGTAATTGGGGGTACACTTCTGAATGCCAGTAAGGGTATCCGCCACTACCTGCTGTATAACGCTGGGCATTAATGTCACCAACGCGATAGAGGTAGTTAACCAAGTTCGCTAAATTCGGCTTGCCAACTTCTTCAAAGTTCTCGCCCGTCACTTTTACTGGCTCGCCAGTTTTTGGGTGGCGTACTGTCAATCCTATTGGGCCGACAAGTGCATAGAAGTATTTTTCTATATAGCTAACAAGCTGTTTGCCTGTATGCTGCATCACCTGCTGGTAGAGGTCTTGAAATTCGCTGTTGCGGCTAATTGACACATCCATACTGCGCTTTTTGTCTAAGTCGACACCGCCACCCGTACGTCCTTGTGACACATTAGGGCTTTGCTCAAACCTGTCTATCAGCGCAGTGCAAAGTTCTGCTGGAAGTGCGTTATCTATTACTTCTATTAAGTCGCTCATGTTGCCTGATTACTGCCTTTCTTAAAACGGTTTATTATTTCGAAATATCTTTAAAGTGGCTTTGAAGTGTGCTTTTTATCTCATCAGGGATAGGCGCAGAGCGCTGCGTTTTATAATCAAAATGCACCATGGTGGTAACGCCCGTTGAGCATAGTTTGTCGTCTTGCCAAAGCTCTTGAAAAACGTCAAACGCGCTGTTGCCTAGCCGACTTATAAAGGTTTTTACTGTTACAGGTTTGCCATAAAAAATCTGTGCAAGAAAGTCTACTTTGTAACTTGCTAAGATAAGCGGCCAGTTTTGCAAATCGAGTTCTGGTGTGAACATACGAAAAATGGGTTCGCGAGCTGCCTCAAACCAAGCAACAAGTGCTGTATTGCTAACGTGTTGTAATGCATCGGTCTCGCAAAAGCGCACATCAAAGGATGTGACTAACGGTGCTGTTGTTGTCATATGGGTGTAAGGTTTTTGCTATCTATTTACGCTCCACTTTAGCATTATGTCCCCGTTATTACAGCGGTTTATAAGGTTGTCAGGGGATTATTTCCTGACTTTACATTGGAACACTAGTAAACCAAGTGAAGAGGACCAAGTTGCATAATGTTCAGGCCCTAGAACATCTATTATTTCTTGCAAAAGAATAGTTCATTGCGTAATTAGCTTTGTTCAAAAATTATTTCGCAGCAACGCTGTGCAGTCGCTTTTACATCTGGGTTGGGGTCTTGAGTCAGTTCATGCATGAGTTGAAGGCCAGCGTCACTGTCTAACGTGTATAGGTTCATAGCCGCATTCCAACGTACAAAGGAATCAGTGTGAGCCCCCAACTTTTTCAAAACAGGGATTGAGGTTTTTTGGTTAAAATTAGCAACCAATTCTGCAAACATTTCGGCTTGATAAGAAAACAGATTTGCGACATTAACATCAACAAGTTGCAAAGTATTAATATCGTACTCCCCAATCACCTTTATATCACTCTCAGGGTAGGTGATTTCATGGTACATCATGTCGTTTTTTATTACGCGCAGATGTGCCGCGTGCAGACCTGCTTTTAGTCTTACAACTGCCCCATCATGTAAACTCAATGACGACTTTAATGCAATTGACTGGCATGCTTTTTCTGCATCAAGCCCATCTGTAATTTCATAAACATCGAGCACAGCTCCATCAGCTTTTGTAAAATATAGTATCGTATCATTTGGAACTATTTTCAGCGCACATCGGTTATGTAACTTACACTCAACAGACGACGTTGTTTCTTCTTTATTAAACAAAAAAGTCGTTAGTCTGAAGAAGTGAGTGTTCAACAAGGACCAGGCTTTTACGTCGGCATTCCCGTGATATAGAGGAAGCTGATAATACTCTTCTTGATGGGAAAGGTTTATTTCTTTGGGTATTGCAAAGCTACGGGTATTTGCTGAAACAAGCTCTATAAAGTCATCAGTGAACTCAAAGAAAGAATGATTTTTCATACTTGAGAGCTTTTTTATTAGTCTAAATAAAGTTGAATGCTGCGCAGAATCTTGGTCAGTATTTATTGGTAATGACCTTATGTTGTTTATTGTTTTATCGATATTCATATTCAATTCCTCGAATTTTGCAATTTGACCTCATCAGTGGTGTCATAGTGAGAATTTGACAGAATTAATACAGCGTCTGAAGGCGCGTCTTTAGAGACTTACGTAGCGTTGTTAACTGAATATACTGCCCTAGCTACACGACTATCAATACGATAAGGCAAGTCCTTTCCCAGTCTTTGGTTGAAGACTCAAAGCCGAGGTTTAAATCGTGTAGAGTTGTACGGGTTATTTATTGCCATTTCTCAATCATGTATTTTTTGGCGACGAAATCGCTTTTCAGTGAGAAAGACATGTTCGTTAAAACAAGTAGTTTTAAACCCGACTTTCTTTTAGCGTCGCCAATTATCATCGTTAGGCTTCCTGGGTAAGTGGCTTTGTCATCAGATATTGCCAATTTATCTCCTATGGACAACTGGCTAGCATCTCCATTTAACACTGTAAAATACAGTTGTCTTGCGTCAACGCTAGGTACCACTGAGCCAAGCAGATCGCCTTGATTAACATCTTTTCCTACCGACATCTTAGGCATGAAGAAGCCAGATGCGGGTGAATAAATAGTATGAGAGTGTTGTGCATTTGTATCTGAAATTACTACCAATACATCATTTATCTCGACATACTGTCCTTGATTTATACCCATTGCCGATACTTTACCGTTTTTGGGGGAATATATGTGAGTGAGCGTCGGTGCAGACAGTGACGCTGTAAGCGCACGTTTATTTAGCGTGGTTTCTATTATTACGATACTGCTTGCCAGAATAAGCGCTAAGACAACCACATAAACCCAATCTCGAAGCCGTTGCCTGTTTATTCCTCCTGATGTTCTCGAATATTTCATGGTCTCGCTCCCGTAAGTTGTTGGCATTGGCTAATGGCAAGCCTCTGTTGATGCAGTTGTTATACATAGAGTCCACGACATGAAACCATCCTTGACTTCGAGGTAGATACAAAGCTTGTGATAACACTAAAAGCACAGACACTGCTTTTTCACTTACCTCTTAGTCAATACGGACAGGGAACGGCCAACAACAATCGCGATGTTTTCTACTCTTCCTCTAGTCTCTCGCGCAAAGCTTCGGAACCATGGTGCAAATCGTCGCAGGCTCTGAAGATTTTACTACGCCAGATTTCTTATTGATGCTGTCTGCTTTAGGTGAACTCTCTATAGCGCTTGCTGCGCCTGCAACCGATAGCATAAGAATCGTTGCAGCAGTAACTGCTGTTTTTTTGTTTAAACGTGATGTTTTCATATTTATTTCCTTCATTTGTTTTTCTTTTGATGGGTTGAATTATTGCTTAAAATTACGAATTGGTGACAGAACCATGGAAATACTGTTTCATGATTTTTATACAACCCTGTTTGTAACCGTTTGATTTCTATGATGGTTACAAATTGGTTTCAAGTTTATGTATTTGTTTTGTTTGAAAAAACTGCTTTTCTAGGTGAAATGAAAGACTGCAGTTTGAAAAAAGTCGCATGCGGCTAAAAATTACATGACAGTTCATTAAGGCTTTCTTGAGAGGGAAGCCCTATTGAGTAATAGAATTTCAGCCTCTGAATAAGGCCAACTTTTCAGTAGAGCCTTTGAACGAGAAGGGTTGATGTCAAAAGAAGCGCTTATTGAAGACGCATTAAATGTTTTCTCACTAATAACAAGACCGTCGTGATTTAGCACAGTAAAGTTAGTATCTTTACCATCAAAGTCACTAAAGTAGACGTGCTTACTGTCTGCGTACCAATTGGTGTTTTCTGCAGGTGGCAAAGTATAGTTTAACGCTTTCAACATTTGGGTTTCAAAGTTATACACACTTAACTTGTTGTTTTCGTCTATCAAAAAGGCTTCGCCCTGTGTCATTCGAGCTGATTTATAGCCTTCAAATAGACTTACTATTCTTTGACTGCTGATCTGGTACTCTTTGATGCTCCAAACGCCTCGTTCCTTTACACCATATATAACGCTGTTTCCGACTGCATTAAAAACGGCATCTTGCGCAACCATCTGACTACCAGAGGTAATATACTGAACACTGTTTGTATTAATTTCCAGTAATGCTAGAAGACTATTAAGTGTTACTAACACAAAATCATCATTAGCACTTACGTCAAGTAAGTCCAACGACATTGTGGTTTGCAGCAAGGATATTGGCTCTCCATTTTTTCTAATCATCAGCTCAGATCGCCCGCCTTCCTTGATGAGGTAGATTAAACCAGCTGTTTCTTCCGCATAACGAACTTCGATAACAGAGTTATTTGGTGTTGCTATTATCTTTTGTGTCGCCGTATCGAAAGAGGGAAGATCTACTTCTATGAAGTACGATTCTGATATGGATTTCCGGACGGCCATGAAATTCCCGTTTGAGAGAGGTTCAATGTCGATAATGCTATTGTCTGGATTGGGGCCAATATAGTCTTTCGTCTCGCCATCTATATCAATCGTTACTATCTCGTTGCTATCTAGCAACATGATTTCTTCGTCGTTTAACCAAGTAATTTCATAAAAACTTCGCCCATGGAAAAAGCGCTTTATGATTGCCCTGTTTCGAGTGTTGTATAGTGATAGCACATGTTCTTCCAGCCCACTGATTGAGGTGGTTACAAGTAAATATTCTCCGTTAGGTGAAATATCAACTCGATAATCATTCGAGTCAGTGTCGTGGGCGACAGTTACTTCCTCAATATCTCGAGAAGCGTAGTCAAGATAGTAAACTTGACCTGTGCCTTGAACATCTTTCACGGCGGTAAAATAAAGGCCACTGCCATCATGTGATTCTTCAAAGTCTGAAATAATACTGAAACCGTCAACTAAGGTTGAAGGTTCAGCGTCACTATCTATTTCCTTAATTAGAATTTTCGACGCACCTAGAGCAAGGTCAACAAAGATAATACTTTCTTGGTTGTGCGAGTACTTTACCTCAGTAACGTTATTGGCGTTTTGCGTCATTTGACGAATAAAACTGGTTTCAAGATTTGCATGAAACAACTGAAAACCTTGCTCACCGACGAGTTTTGCGGCAAATGCAATCGCACTCACGTTTTCGTTAGCGCTAGCACTTATTTTTTCTCCGGAAAAATTTATAAACTTTTTTTCTAAAGGTTTTTGACTGTCACTTAGGTACAGCAAAAAGCCGCTTATTAACATTGCAGAAAAAATGAAAAGTAAAACAATAATACGACTGTTTGGCGTAGAGCTAACTTGTTTAGAAGAGTCATCATATGAGTGGAGTGGATGTTCTTGGGCAATACTGCTTTTAGGTGGTGTAGAACCGTGCTCTATTCTGTACGTAACCTCACAGTCTATTTTGTATCCTCGCTTGTGCACAGATTTAACCAACGAATGATTGTCGGCTCCACCCAACAAGTTTCTTAGCTTACTGATAGCTCGCCTGACCGCAGCATCACTTACTACCCTGTCAGCCCATACGTGCTCGTGTAATTCACTCACTAATACGTATCTGCTTGAGTTTCTGCATAAGTAGACCAACAAATCAAAAACTTTGGGTTCTATAGCGACTTCACTTCCATTTTCAAGAAGCAAGTTGTGTTGTGTATTAACGGTGAAATGAGCAAAATGGAATATTGCGTGGCCGGAATCGTGCAATGTATTATTTTGCGAATTAGCGGTGTCTCCACCTTGCACTACTACCGTGTTACTCATACCAGCAAGCTCAATTTCTTTATAATTTAATTTTGATTCATCCAAACAATACACACTTTTGGGGTATTCTTAAACTCTACCATCAGCGGTTGGACGCAGTGTTCGTTATATGCGACACCTTAAATGTAGCTATTTGACAATGAAGTACGCACTTTTTGAGACATAATTTTTCAAATTAGCCGCCATTACAAATGGGTTCAATCGAATATCAAACTCTGCCCCAATTATCATAGGTAACGTCATAGGCTAGAACAATTTTGTATAGTAGACTTACCCGCTATTTTTCTAGAACAACGCTGAGTACAAAGACGTATTATGACTGCAATTGGGATTGATTACGGCACATCAAACTCTGAAGTGGTGTATTTTGATGGCGCTACCCATCAACACATTAAACTTGATCCGTTAGATAAAAAAGGGAACAAGATACGTTCATCGGTGTTCATCTATTTTGAAGATGAATTACCACCACCGCCAGATGCGATGGTGGAAGCGAAAGTGGCTCAATTGCAGCGCATGATTAACGACCAGATAGACAAAGCAAAAGACGGTTACTATTCTGCAAAAGACCCAAGAGAGCAGGCGACGTACAGTGACCGCATCGACTCACTTCGAGGCGACTTGCACAACAAACCAGCACTTCAGCGAAAGGCCATTGCACAGTTAATGCATGCCATGTCTCTCGATGAAATTCCACTATTGCGCTTGGTTGAACATGGTAAGTTTGCCTTTGGAGAAGAGGGCTTTAGACGTTTTCTGAAAATGCCGGATAAGGGCAGGTTGATTTACTCTCCTAAGAATTTCTTAGGAGCGTCACTTGATGGCGACCAAAAGCAAGCTTTTATCGGCATTATTGCTAAGCAATTAGAATACTTTAAACAGTGCGCAGAGCAGCAGCTTGGTAAGGCCGTGACACGTGCAGTAATCGGTCGCCCGGTAAAGTTCCATGGTACGCGCGGTGAAGAAGGGAATGCCCAGGCCATTCAAATTATGACGGAAGCCGCAACAAAAGCAGGGTTTTCAGGCGTTAATTTTCTGGATGAGCCTATTGCGGCAGCATACAAGATTGAACAGACCTTACCAAAAGATACGACAACACTTATCGTAGATATTGGTGGTGGTACGACTGATATATGTTGTATCAAGCTTTCACCAGAACGAACAAACCAGTTGGATAGAAAGAACGATGTATTGTCTGTTACAGGGCGTCGTTTAGGAGGCATGGATTGCGACAAGAGTCTGGTGTTAAAGGCTATTGCTCCAGAAATGGGTATGGGCCTAAAAATGATTAACGGCTTGCCTGTTCCGCCTACATACTTCTCAGATATGTGTGCAGTAGATAATATTCCAGCGCTAACGCGATTTTTCTCTGACGATTATGGTTTGGATATCTCACAAACAATGTCGGTGATAAAAGAGCCTGAGCAGCTAGAAAGGCTGTTAATTGTGCAGGAGAACAAACTGTCAGCCCGTGTCGTTAACTCGGCCCGATTGGCTAAAGAACTGTTGTCTAGCAAGCACAATATTACGTTACCGCTTCATTACATCGAAGATGACTTCGATGTTGAAATAACCCAAGACGCATTGAAGAAAGCACTAAAACCGTGGTTGGACAAAGTAAAAGCCCTTGTCGTTGAGTGTCTAGAAACCAGTGCAGAAAAGCCGGAAGTGGTAATGATAACTGGCGGCATGAGTTTATCGCCTATTGTAGTTGATGCGCTTTATGAAACTTTGCTCACGGGGTTACCGCGTCTAGAAAACGATGCATTTAATTCAGTGTGCGAAGGATTGGCTATTCAGGCGGCAAAGCACTGAACGGCAATGTGAGAGTGCACCATCAAAAAAGCGTTAGTATCACAACTAACGCTTTTTTTGTTTGCTAATGCTGAAGGATATTGTGTTGCTTTAAATAAATAGCAATGGCCTCGGGTGACTCAAAGGCTTTAAGTAACATCTCTTGCGCGCGCGCTTTAACATCATTATCTTCCGAAGAGGAAAGTAAGTGATACCAGGTTTTTACTAAGGCTAATGGCGGCGTTTGGTTCATGCGTTGTCGCTCCAGCAAATTTTTACTGCAATATAATCCAAGAATCATCGTATCCTATGATTCACCAAAACAAGCTCTGACCAGCGTTATATTTGTCAATTTATGCGACAAAAAGCATGTTTATGTGCGTTTTGTCGCCAAAAAGTGCTGAGCTACTTGTTAAAGCATGGGTTTTAGGAATCGCCCAGTATGTGAGACTGTTTGTTCAGCCACATGCTCTGGTGTTCCTTCTGCAATAATCTGGCCACCTCCTGATCCGCCCTCAGGTCCAAGGTCCACAATCCAATCTGCTGTTTTTATCACATCAAGGTTATGCTCAATAACCACAACGGTGTTGCCGTGATCACGAAGCCTGTGAAGTACTGCGAGAAGCTGCTTGATATCGTGGAAATGCAAACCCGTCGTTGGTTCATCAAGAATGTAAAGCGTTTGCCCAGTGTCTCTTTTTGACAACTCTTTTGCCAATTTCACCCGCTGAGCTTCACCTCCAGATAATGTAGTAGCCGCTTGTCCTAATCGAATGTAAGACAGGCCCACATCCATCAGTGTTTGTAGCTTTCTTGAAATAGCGGGTATGGCATCAAAGAAATGTCGTGCATCTTCCACAGTCATCTCAAGTACTTCATGGATATTTTTATCTTTGTACTTAACTTCTAACGTTTCGCGATTGTAGCGTTTGCCTTGGCATACATCACAGGGAACATACACGTCTGGTAAAAAGTGCATTTCAACCTTAATTACGCCGTCACCCTGACAGGCCTCGCAGCGTCCACCTTTTACGTTGAAACTAAAGCGTCCCGGTTTATAGCCACGTGAGCGAGCTTCTTGCGTACCTGCAAACATCTCCCGAATAGGGGTAAAAATACCTGCATACGTCGCGGGGTTTGAGCGCGGTGTCCTGCCGATAGGGCTTTGGTCGATATCGACCACTTTGTCGAGTTGGTCAAGGCCGGTCATCGATGTATGTGGTGCTGGCTCAGATGTCGTCGCCTTATTTAGCTCACGTTGCGCAATCTTGTAAAAGGTGTCGTTTATTAAGGTCGATTTCCCTGAACCCGATACACCTGTTACACAGGTCATTACCCCAGTAGGTATGCGTAAATCTACAGACTTTAAGTTGTTACCAGTTGCGCCTTTGAGTTCCAACCATTGGTCATTTTTAACCGGTGTGCGCACGGCGGGGATATCTATTTTTTCCCTACCTGAAAGGTATTTCCCAGTTAGTGAGTCTTCACTGTTCTTAATGTCGTCCAGCGAGCCTTCAGCAATTATTTGTCCGCCGTGAACACCTGCTCCTGGCCCTATATCGACAATGTAGTCGGCTTCCCGAATCGCATCTTCATCATGCTCAACCACTAAGACTGTATTACCTAAATCTCGTAAGTGCGTTAGCGTGCCAAGTAGGCGTTCATTGTCTCGTTGGTGCAAGCCAATGGACGGTTCATCTAGAACGTACATAACACCCACAAGGCCCGCGCCTATTTGGCTAGCAAGGCGAATACGCTGAGCTTCACCACCAGATAGCGTGTCAGCACTACGAGACATAGAAAGGTAATTCAGCCCCACATTAACCAAAAAGCGAAGGCGGTCGAGGATCTCCTTTAAGATTTTCTCGGCAATCTGTGCTCTTTGTCCTTCCAGGTTCAGTGTTTCAAAGAACTGATATGCGTCTGCTATCGACATGTCCGCTATTTTGGGCAAGTTTGTGCCTTCAATAAAAACGTTACGCGCTTCTACTCTAAGACGTGTACCACCGCAGCTACTGCACGGTTGCTGACTTAAGTATTTGGCAAGCTCTTCACGAACCGAGTTCGACTCTGTCTCTCGATAGCGACGCTCCATATTAGGGATGATCCCCTCAAACGGATGTTTGCGTTCCATGATGTCGCCGCGTTCGTTGATATACTTAAACGACAAAGACTTGCCCTTCGAACCATACAAAACAATATCTTGATGCTTTTTATCGAGCTCTTCGAAAGGTACCGTTAAGCTGAACCCATAGTGGTCAGCAACCGCTTGCAGCATTTGAAAATAATAGTAGCTGCGTTTGTCCCAACCGCGAATGGCACCGCCGGACAGGCTTAATTCCGTATTTCCGACCACACGTGCTGGGTCGAAAAACTGTCGCGTACCCAACCCGTCACATGTTGGGCATGCGCCCGCTGGGTTGTTAAACGAAAACAAACGTGGCTCAAGTTCGCTTAAGCTATATCCACAGTGTGGACATGCGAAGTTAGCTGAAAATACGATTTCTTCTGCGTCTTTGTCATCCATGTCCGCTACTACAGCGTTACCGCCAGCAAGCGCCAGAGCGGTTTCGAATGATTCAGACAGGCGCAGCGCCATGTCTTCACGCACTTTAAAGCGGTCGACGACCACTTCTATTGTGTGCTTTTTGTGAAGGTCTAGTTCTGGTGGATCAGATAAGTCGCACACTTCGCCATCGATACGCGCCCGTATAAAACCTTGCGCAGATAAGTTCTGAAGTGTTTTAACGTGCTCGCCTTTACGGTCTTTCACAATAGGAGCCAGCAGCATTAGTTTGCTGCCTTCTGGCATAGCGAGTACTTTGTCGACCATTTGACTCACCGTTTGCGCGTCTAGCGGAACATCATGGTCAGGGCAACGCGGTGTTCCAACGCGAGCAAACATTAGGCGAAGGTAGTCGTAAATTTCGGTTATTGTACCCACTGTCGAACGCGGGTTATGTGATGTTGATTTTTGCTCAATGGATATTGCAGGCGACAGGCCTTCAATATGGTCAACATCTGGCTTTTCCATCATGGAAAGAAACTGACGCGCATACGCAGACAATGACTCAACGTAGCGTCGCTGGCCTTCCGCGTATAAGGTGTCAAATGCAAGAGACGATTTACCTGAGCCTGACAGGCCGGTTATCACCACCAGTTTGTCTCGTGGCAGTGTTAAATCGATGTTTTTTAGGTTGTGGGTGCGAGCACCACGAATTTCGATTTTATCCATTGAAGCCTAAATGAGAGAAAAAGAATCAGTATGCCATAGCTGTCAACTAAAGTGATATGACAATCAAGTTATACTTAGTAGCGACGTGAGGGATCACATATTGTCGGCGGATAAAACACAGCGTAAGCGCTTTTTTGAGAGGTGCCTTTTAATGAAGCATTAATCCGCAGTAAGGAACGTGGGCACATGTTCAATTTGTGCTACACTTCGCGACTTTACTTCTTCACTTGTAGAGATTATCTACGCGTAATTTGTCATCTTTTGAGGAACATTCTCGCTTTGAACGCTTTGGAATTACGTGCAGCCCTTGCGCTTGCTTCGGTTTATGTTTTACGCATGATGGGCCTGTTTATGGTTATGCCTGTGTTAGCAGTGGCAGCCATGGACTATCCAGATTATTCTCCCTTGTTGGTTGGCTTAGCCGTGGGCGGTTATGGTTTAACGCAAGCCGCTTTGCAAATTCCTATGGGAATGATGTCAGACAAATGGGGACGCAAGCCGGTGATTTTGTTAGGGCTAACGGTTTTTGCTATCGGTAGTTTCGTCGCTGCGAATGCTGACAATATGATTATGATGATTGTTGGTCGTATCTTACAAGGCGCTGGTGCAATTGCTGGCGCTATTATGGCGCTGGCCACAGATGTGAGCCGCGAAAGTCAGCGTGCTAAGGTATTAGCTATTATAGGCATTGCTATAGGCTTTTCTTTTTACCTTGCGGTTATTCTTGGGCCCTTGATTGCGAACAACTATGGACTTGGCGGCGTGTTTGCGATTACTGGCGGGTTAGCATTACTTTGCATGCCGCTTGTCAAATGGGTAGTCCCTGATGGCGAACCGCTTAGCAGTGGAGATACACTTCCTCAAAAAGGTCAACTTAAGCAGCTAATGTTATCACCGCAACTATGGCGGCTGAATGTCAGCGTAATGGTTCTGCACATGCTGATAACGTTGCTGTTTGTGCAATTGCCGTTAACGTTATTACACTTTGATATGACATTAGAGAGCCATTGGAGTGTCTATCTTCCCGTTTTGGGCATCTCTATCGTAGGTCTTATTTTGATGATGGGAGCGGCACGGGGACGGACGCCAAAGTCGCTTTTGTATACGGCCATTGTGCTCATGGGGAGCGCGTTTTTAGCGCTTAGTCTTGAAGCACAAAACTGGTGGATGGTAACTACGGCCGTGGTTTTATTTTTTACTGGCTTTAATTACCTAGAGGCTAACTTTCCAGCGCTGGTATCCAGTATTGCTCCTGCGGGGAAAAAAGGCACAGCGATGGGCATATATGCGAGCTTTCAGTTTTTTGGTGCATTTCTCGGTGGTGTAATTTCCGGCTTTGTAACCGATATTTGGACGCCAGATATAGCCTACGCAGTGGGTGCAATTAGCACAATAATCTGGCTTTTTGTCATCAACGGCCTAAAAGAAGTCAGTCGTGTAAAGCGTGTAATGATGCAATCATCGCTTAACGTTATTGCAATGGAAGGTGCACACCAACAAGACCTTGAGCGCCAACTTGGTGTGGTACCAGGCGTGCTTGAAGTCACTATGAACGGTGATAACGGTGCGGTGTATTTGAAAGTAGACCGCGATTTTGATGCGGTAAAAGCAAGGGAAGTGTTAAACGCGTTTTAACGCATACATGTAGATACACTACCACGGGCGAAACCGTCTGATTCAACGTATTACAAATAGGTGTAATCTTCTTTTAAATATAAAGGTGTGTATCAATGATAGATCTTACGTCGTTTAAAGCCATCATCTTCGATATGGATGGGACATTGGTCGATTCTATGGCTGCGCATATAGATGCATGGCGCATAACCTGTGACGCATTTAGTTATCCATTTGACCGCGACTTTCAGTATAGTTTAGGCGGTGTCCCGTCGTTAGCCACTGTAGAGATGATGAATCGTCGCTACGGCAAGTCCTGCAGTCCAGCTGACGTCGCAGCGTTTAAAAAGCAGGCTTACGAAGGGCTTTCACACGCACCCACCCTTATTCAAAGTACACTAGCAGTGTTCAATCACTATAAGTCTGTTATGCCAATTGCTATCGGAACCGGCTCTGATAAGCAGCACGCGCAGTGGGTGCTAAGCGAGCACGGTATTTTGGAGCAGCTGTCGGCGTTAGTAACCGCAGATGATGTTGTGCATGGTAAACCGCATCCTGAGACGTTTTTGAAAGCGGCGGAACAAATGGGGGTTGCGCCTAAAGAGTGCGTGGTTTTCGAAGATACCGAGATGGGTCGTCAAGCGGCAGTTGACGGGCATATGGCGTGCATAATGGTAGTTGATGGCCACATTAAAGTATAACGTGGCACTTTTGGACTAGGCTACAAACACTGTGTTTTAGGCTTACTATACGTTTACACGTTCAGTTTACACAGCATTACTGTTTACTGCTGGCTCGTCGCACTGATGTAAAAGCGAAGACTTTAAACGACGAGTTGCTTGTGCTATCGCTTCTTTTATTGCAACTTCGACCGTGTCATAGCCCTGAATATCTGCACTTTTCGTATTAACTTGCATGCCTTTTCCTCTGTACGACACAACAGGAGAATACGTGTTGGTATCATGAGGTCTGTATTGGACATCAATGACGACGGTTGCAACCATATTGGTGCCTAGAGTTTTTACAAAAGCCCGTTCAAGCGACACTTTCACGCTGTTGTTGGTATCGATATCCGGCGTGACATTCATGTCTAATAGACTTTGTTTTAACAAGTTAAACAGTGCATCTTGAGACACACTGTCACTGCCAACTAACAAATCCTTACTTGCCCGCTCATCGGTTAACGAGGCCAAGTGCAATGGGCAGGCTTGTGCTTTAGACAAACTGGCTAAATGTTCTTTTTTTTGTGACGCTGGTATAAGAGAAGAGTTAAAAGCTGGTTCTGGCATTGATGTACAGGCAACGACAAGAGAAAGGCTACAGCATGTTAAGGTGTATCTAAAAAGGCGCTGTAAATTATTAATGCTATCCATATCGGTGAAATCACTACTGGTTATGTCATCGGTCAACACGCTCTAGTATATGAAAATAAGGCGGTTTGATATACCGGCGAACTGTTGCAAACTGTTTCAGTCAACCATGTTGAAAAATCGAACACTATGCTACAGTAAAACGAAGTGCAGTCAGGTTCAATGCATTCCAACTATTACCTCGCTGTTACTTTATTCTTTTTAACGTGGACAGCTTTCTTTTATGGCGTTTAAATCGACTTTTACCGTTATTGCCATGTGCCTTTGCATTTGTAGTTGTGCAATTAACGTTTCACCCTCTGCGTTTTTTTATCAAGATACAAAGCAACAGTCGCTCGATACAACAAAGTTACATGTTGCCATCGGCCAAGATAAAACGACCGCGAACATTACTCGCGCCGAGTTAACAAATGCGCAAGGTTTAACGCTGAGAGGAGTGTCGGTATCTTATTCAGAACCCATGGTTAACGTTCTCTTTTTTGCTGACAATCGTATGTCAATCAGTGACAACAACAACCTCTTACATCGCCTTGGCAAGTTACCGGCAAATGTGTTGTGGTTCGATTACCAAGGTGTTGGTGCCAGTGAAAGAGCATCAAAATTGAGTATTAATGCAATAAAACAAGATGCATTGATTCAGTTTGACTATATCAAACGCAACTTTGACAACGCTTTGCCGACGATAGTGCATGGGCGCGGAATTGGAAGTTACTTTGCCAGTTATGTTGCGGCAAACCGCAGTATTGACGCCCTTGTGCTTGATGGGGCTTTCAACAATATTTCTGACTTAATTGCTAATATGGTGCCTGGTTTTTCAAACGCGATTACAAGCATGCGTTTGCATGATGAAGTGCATAGTATGCAAATAGCCCCCATATTACGTCACTACGATGGCCCTCTTTGGTTGGTTGTTGGCGAACAGGACAAAATTACCCCTTATCCGATTAGTCAACAGCTTCTGGCAACATCTTCGAGTGAGTCAAAGCGTATTTCAATTATTCCCGGCGCTACACACAGCGCGACGTTAAAATCAGACTATGCAGTCTCTGAATATCGTCGTTTTTTAGCGAGTTTACGCCGTTAAAATCGCCTGTGGATAAGTAGTGGAAAACCTTGTTGGTAAATCTGTTAATAGCCTTACAGGGCAATAGATCATGATCGTAATGCCCTTATCTGGTCGGATCACGAAGTTACAGTAAAATCAAGCGCTGTAGAGTAGTAGATGAAGATCTTGGTGGTTTTTGATCCTAAGTGGCCGATGGATCGCATTATTTTCTTTATTGGGGATAAAATATAATCGTTAACGATCACATGCCAATTTTTGTCAATAGATGAGTGCTATGAAATTTTTAGAATTTGCTCGTCGATTTAAAGAACATTTATCGATTAGCAATAGTACAGACAAGATTAAGTATGAATGATAAACCGACGATGAATTGGGTTCGCGCTAAACGCGAACCACCGAGTCTCTTTTTACAACAGTAGGTGTGTATTTAAAGGTAAGGCCTTCTTCAGGTTTACTGCCAGATGCATATTTTAAAGCTAATTCAGCAGCCTTTGCCGCCATCATCTCGACGGGGTAACGCAACGTGGTAAGTTTTGGGCGGCAGTATTTAGCTAACAACACATCGTCATAGCCCATTACTGACACTTGGTCAGGCACTGCAATACCATGATCCTGTAGCATGGTCATTGCGCCAGATGCCATGGCGTCGTTGTATGCTAACACCGCAGTAAACTTTGCGCCTGTTGCCAACAGGTTTTGCATAGCGAGTTCCCCACCTTCTTGATCGGGCGTCGCGTATTCCACCATGCTTTCTGGTAAATCGAGTTTGGCCTCTTTTACCGCATTATGAATGCCTTCCAGCCTATGGTTTGGATCGTCAATTCGATATTGGCTACTAATGACAGCTAAGTGTTGATGGCCCTGATTAATGGCGTAATCTGCCATTAATCTTCCGCCTGTAACGTTGTCTAACCATACACAACGGTTTGCTATTTCGGGGATGTAACGGTTTATTAAAACAAAACCAGGAACCTGTTTAGCAAAATCTATCAACGTTGCGTCATCTAACGCTTTACTGTGAACAACCATGGCTTCAACGCGATGTTCAAGAAGAGTTTCAATAGCGCGTAATTCGGTTTCTTTCTCAATTGAGCCAGCACTCAACAATATCTGAACGTTGTTTTTTCGCGTAATTGATTCAACCCCATGGGCAAGCATTGCAAAAAAGGGGTCGTGAAGTTCGGCAATAACAACGCCCAAAGATGCACTGCGTTTAGTGACCAGTGCTCTGGCATTCGCGTTTGGGCGATAGCCCATTTCTTCCATGATCTTTTTGACGCGTTGGCGAGTGTCATTACCTACTTTCGGTCCGTTATTAATAACGCGTGAAACTGTCGCTAATGACACACCTGCGGCTTGGGCTATGTCTTTTATTGTTGCCATTGTCTCTTTAACTTCATAATTGCGTAAAACAAACGGGTTTGTTCAAACCCAAAGTTTCCATAGCGTACATTATATTTACAAAAAAAGATAAAATTCTCGCTAATTGCAATCGAATGTATGTAACGAAAAGTGGGAAGTGGTTATACCATACTGCAAATTTAGCCAAATCACTGTAAATCAGTGTGGAAAACGTATAACCTCAGGGGCAAGTCAATAGCTTGGTTGGCATTCAAACCGTTTGCCAAAGGCCAGCATAAACACCATTTTCCTACGCTCACTTTCGCAGAAGGTAAACAGTTTGTTATGAATATAGAAATCAAAAATTTTGGTGAGATTGATGGTAGCGTGGTTAATCAATACACCCTTACTAATGCAAACGGTTTGCAAGTCGAATTATTGAATTATGGCGGCATTATTAAAGCGATTACGTTGACGGACGCAAATGGAAATCGCAAAAATTGTGTCCAATCACTGCCTACTTTAGAAGATTACATCGAAGACCCAAGTTATTTGGGGGCGATCGTTGGCCGTTATGCCAATCGAATTGGTAATGGTGCATTTACCCTAGATGGTGAGCATTATCAGCTTGAAAAGAACGGTGGGGAGCACAACCTACATGGTGGTATCGCTGGATTTCATAAAAAAATATGGGATGCTAAAAGCGAAATTGGAACGGATACACTAAGCCTAACACTGCGCCTAAGAAGCCCTGATGGAGAAGGCGGTTTTCCAGGTAATATTGACGTGACAGCATGCTACACGCTGGATAATAGTGATACTTTATCGCTTGTGATAAAAGCTGACACTGACAAAGCGACCCCACTGAGTTTTACACAACACGCTTATTTTGCTTTAAGTAATGACGCTACCGTTGGTTCTACACTTTTGCATATCAGTGCAGACAAAGTTACAGAAGCAGACGCCACTTTGCTGCCAACCGGAGAATTCATTGACGTTGCGGGAACGCATTTTGACTTTAGAGAACTTACTGCCATAGACGCCCGAGCAACCGCGAGTAATCCAATTGAACTATTTGAAATAGTTGGAGGGTATGACCACAACTTTGTGTTACGCGAAGCGCGTGACGGTCAGCCACAAGCCTGCGTAAAAGCACTTGATACTGGTATCGCGATGTCACTTTTTACCTCGCTTCCAGGGTTACAGTTTTACACAGGCAGCTTACAAACTAGTGAGCAGTTAGGTTCATTATGTTTGGAACCTCAGCACTTTCCCGATGCTCCAAATAAACCGCATTTCCCAAATGCTATTGTTAGGCCAGGCAAGCCTGTTGAAATGTCTATGCGTTATACGTTCTCTGTACAAAAATAAACAAGCTTCGCTAGTGAAAAGAAAATTAATTGTTATAAAATTAACAATTAATTTTCTTTGTTACAGAATTGATAAAATAGCGTTCTTATTATACTATTGATGGGTAAACGTTTAACCTATAGTTTTTTGTTGTGTTCAAAGCACGATAGAGCTGATTCAGAGAGAGTGAATATGGGAAGCCCATTTGACCCAACGAACGATCCACACCGCAGATTTAACCCGCTACTTGGTGAATGGGTATTGGTGTCGCCGCATCGTGCAAAGCGCCCTTGGCAGGGCGCGTCTGAAGAACCTAACAATGAGCAGAAACCGTCTTATGACGAGACTTGCTACCTGTGTCCAGGCAATACGCGGGTAAACGGTGAGGTTAACCCCAAATATACTGGAACATTTGTTTTCGAGAACGATTTTGCAGCGCTGAAAAAAGACACAGAAGTCACCAGCGAGAAGAAAGGCTTGTTTCAGTTTGAGACAGAGCAAGGTTGCAGTCGCGTTATTTGTTTTTCTCCTGACCACAGCAAAACATTGCCTGAGCTAACCAATGAGGAGCGTGCTGAGGTTGTAGAATGCTGGAAAGAACAAACAAAAGAGCTAGGTGAAACCTACCGCTGGGTTCAAGTGTTTGAAAACAAGGGATCTATGATGGGGTGTTCTAACCCGCATCCCCATGGTCAAGTATGGGCGCAACAACACATACCCACTGACCCTGCAAAAAAACTTGTTCAGTTAAAGGAATATTTTGCTGACAATGCGACTCCGATGTTACTCGATTACGCTGAACAAGAAGTTGCGAAGCAAGAGCGTGTTGTTTGCCAAAACGACCATTGGGTTGTCGTTGTTCCTTACTGGGCAGCTTGGCCTTTTGAAACGCTGCTTTTACCGCGCTTCAACGTAACGTCTATGCCAGAACTAAACGCCGAGCAATCATTTGCACTAGCACAAATAATCGGTGACATTACTGCAAAATATGACAACCTTTTTGAAACATCTTTCCCATACTCGATGGGTTGGCACAGCGCACCATTTGACAATGAAGACCACCCTGAGTGGACATTGCATGCACATTTCTTCCCGCCACTACTTCGCTCTGCAAGTGTAAGGAAGTTCATGGTGGGCTATGAAATGATGGCAGAGGCACAACGAGATTTAACGCCTGAACAAGCGGCTGACAGATTAAAAGCACTTTCAAGTGTGCACTACAAAAAACGTGAGAACGCCAATGGATAACAAAACTCTCTCTTCAACTTTTCAGCAGCACTATGGAGAAGCTCCTACGCTTGTTGCGCATGCACCAGGTCGAGTGAACCTTATTGGCGAACATACTGACTATAATGAAGGTTTTGTTTTTCCTGCTGCCATTAACTTCGGTACGTGGGTAGCGGCGTCAAAGCGCAGCGACAACGACATCAAAGTAACAGCGATGGACTATGATGACCAGCAAAACCAATTTGCTTTAGACGACATTCAATATGATGAAGAGCAAGGTTGGGCTAATTACGTACGCGGCGTCGTTAAAGTGCTAAAAGAAGCGATGCCAGATTTTGCTGGTGCGAATCTCCTGGTAACGGGAAATGTACCTCAGGGCGCAGGATTAAGCTCTTCAGCGTCGTTTGAAGTAGCAATATTAAAAGCCATTAGCGCACTTTACGAATTGCCCTTAGATGGCGTCAAAGCGGCCTTATTAGGCCAAAAAGCTGAGAACACATTTGTTGGGTGCTCTTGCGGCATTATGGATCAGCTCATTTCGGCAATGGGCAACGAAGGTATGGCAATGCTGCTTGATTGTCAGTCTCTTGCCATTGAACATTCACCTCTGCCAGACTCTCATCAAATTGTCATCATCAATTCAAACGTTAAACGTGGCTTGGTGGACAGTGAATACAATTTGCGCCGCCAGCAGTGTGAGCAGGGTGCGTCATTACTTGGTGTTGCTTCATTGCGCGAGGCCAACATGGATATGCTTGATGCTGCGAAAGCGCATATGCCAGAGGTTGTTTATCGCAGAGCTAAGCACATTATTACTGAAAATGAGCGAACACTTACTGCGAGTAAAGCGCTGAAGACAGGCGATATTGCTACAGTTAGTGAAGCAATGGCGCAGTCGCATGTGTCTATGAGAGACGATTTTGAGATTACCGTTCAACCTATCGATTACTTAGTTGAAATTATTGATGAGGTGTTAGGTAAATCTGGCGGCGTGAGAATGACTGGCGGTGGCTTTGGAGGCTGTGTTGTAGCACTTGCGCCTACTGACAAAGTAGAAGCCGTTAAGCAGGTGGTTGCTGATAAGTACTTTGACGAAACGGGCTACAACGCAGATATTTACGTGTGTACCGCAACGCAAGGCGCTTTCGCCTAGCGCGAGGAATAAGTTTGTAAAACAGAACAGTCTATCCCGTATGATTGTTTGTGTCCCTTAAGCCGCATCAATAGATTGCGGCTTTTTTTTTATATAAAAAACGAATTTGATACAAATAAGTTAAAAAATTTAAACAAAGTGTGATACTAATATTACTCGCACTGCGTTAGACAATTCAGTAATCAGCTTTTGTTTATTGCGCTGCGAAAAGTCGTCTTGTAAAAGACGTGACACTGGTGTGGCAAAACCTACGATAATAATAAAAACAATTTTTCACCTGTGTACCCTGCAAAAATTTAAATCGCCGCACCCAAAATTAGAACTTTGGGAAAAACTATGAAATTAGCATCATTAGATATCACGTTGTTTGTGATATACGTTGTCGCGCTTATTGGTATAGCGTGGTGGGTGTCTCGTGAAAAGCAGGGTCACGAAAAGGACACCAACGACTACTTCCTCGCCGGATCGAGTTTACCTTGGTGGGCAATAGGCGCATCGCTTATCGCCGCTAACATTTCCGCCGAGCAAATTATAGGCATGTCAGGATCTGGTTATCAGCTTGGGCTCGCAATCGCATCGTACGAATGGATGGCGGCTATCACTCTGCTCTTAGTGGGTAAATTCTTCTTACCTATATTTTTAAAACACAAGATTTACACCATGCCGCAGTTCTTGGAACAGCGTTATGACCACCGCGTGCGCAAAGTCATGGCTATTTTTTGGCTGGGTGTTTATGTTTTCGTGAACTTAACGGCTGTACTATGGTTAGGTGCACTGGCTATCAATACCATTTCAGGCGTTGATATGATGTACGGCATGATGTTCTTAGGGTTGTTTTCTTTAGCTTATTCGCTTTATGGCGGTCTAAAGGCAGTAGCACTTACCGACATCATCCAGGTGGTACTGCTTGTTCTTGGCGGTTTATTTTTATCCTACACCGCGCTGAATCTTATAAGCGATGGTAACGGCGCATTCCAAGGTTTTGTCGACCTAACTAACAAGCTTCCTGAAAAGTTCGATATGATTTTGTCGAAAGACAATCCTCACTATATGGACTTACCTGGTATTTCAGTTTTGATTGGTGGCATGTGGATAATGAATCTCTCGTATTGGGGCTTCAATCAATACATCATTCAACGAACGCTAGCTGCTAAGAGCGTGCAAGAGGCACAAAAAGGTATTGCGTTTGCAGCATTCTTAAAACTCTTAATGCCGCTAATTGTTGTGTTACCCGGTATTGCCGCAGTACTCATTGTGCCTGACCTACAGAAACCGGATCAAGCATACCCAAGTTTGATGACATTGATGCCAGTTGGGCTAAAAGGCGTTATTTTTGCGGCACTTGTGGCGGCGATCGTGTCTTCATTAGCGTCGATGACAAATAGTGTATCAACCATATTTACAATGGACCTATACAAAGACAAACGGCCAAATGAATCTCAGCAACACTATGTAAAAGTGGGGCGCATAGTAAGCTTAGTGGCACTCATTATAGCGATGCTTGTGGCTAAACCATTACTAGGCAACTTTGACCAAGCTTTCCAGTATATTCAGGAATTTACTGGCTTCTTCACGCCTGGTATTTGTGCATTATTTGTCTTGGGAATGTTCTGGAAGAAAACCACTGCAAATGGCGGACTCCTTGCTGCGCTAGGGTCGTTTGTTTTAAGCATTGTGTTTAGGCAATTCATGCCAGAGTTACCTTTCATTGACCGCGTTGGTTTAGTCTTTTTGCTTTGCGTAGGTCTTGCCGTTGTTGTTTCTTTGTTAGAGAAAAAAGGCGTGAGTGACGATGCGGTCGACCTGAACGAGGTTCAGTTCGCAACGACAAAGGGCTTCAACATCGCGTCGCTCGCCGTTATCGTGTTGACCGCCGCTTTCTATATCGCTTGGTGGTAAACATGTTGGCTTTTAAGTAAGGGTCTGAATACAGTGCGAAAGTTCAGAGGACGGCTTGCTAAAATATTGTTAGCATTTAACGACAACACGACAGTCGGTGAAAAACTTCCGATTTTGTTGGTAGAATGCGATATACTAGTCGGCTAATATCGATGAATTTTCGCGCTTGTTGCAACAGCGTTTCAGCGACATTGCTGCAACAGGCCATAGACAAACGTTACAGGAGACATCAATGGCAACGAAAGGCGTTAATAAGGTTATTCTTGTTGGAAACCTTGGCAATGATCCTGAAGTTAGATACATGCCTAACGGAAACGCCGTTGCGAACTTAAGCCTTGCAACTAGCGAAAGCTGGAAAGACCAACAGGGTCAGGTTCAAGAGCGCACTGAGTGGCATCGCCTTACTATGTACCGTCGCTTAGCAGAAATTGCCGGAGAGTACCTGAAAAAGGGCTCGCAAATTTACGTTGAAGGTAAATTACAGACACGTAAATGGCAAGACCAGCAAGGTCAAGACCGTTACACTACTGAAATCATCGTAGACCAAATGCAAATGCTTGGCGGTCGTGGTGCAGAAGGTGGCGGCGGAAATGGCGGTTATCAGCGTCAGCAAAACAATCAAGGTGGTGGTTACAACCAAAACCAAGGTGGTTATCAGCAACAGGGCGGCCAACAGCAAGGTGGCCAAGGCGGCTATAACCAAAATCAAGGTGGCGGTTTTAATCAAGCCCCTCAAGGTGGCAATCAGTCACAGCCTAAAACGCCTCCAATGGCTGAGCCCGATTTTGACTTCGATGACGATATTCCATTCTAAACAAGTCTGTTAAGTGGAATGCTTACTATCCAATTATAAAAAACCCGCCGTTATGGCGGGTTTTTTGTTGCTTACTTGCCAGTACTTTTCAGAATTGCAATTAAGTTCGTTAGGATGATTTAAGTATTAGTGAAATGGATACGGGGACTTTGTCCGATATAGGAATGCCACCTACCGTTGCAGCCAGCGCGGTGAGATTATCTGTAGGTATACCAAATGAACTTGCATTCACTATGGTTGGCGTTGACGAGGAAACGGACATCAGTTTGCCTGCTTTCACGATGTTTACCGTAAAGTTAACCGTTTGTGTTTGACCGAATAGCGTCACATCAGCCGGCAAAGTTACCTGCGTAGCAATATTACTTGCGCTAACGATGTTACTTGGCAATTTAGCGTTGACGGTTATTGTCGGAAATTGCGACGAGTTAAAGAAAAGCGCATTTAGTCTCTCATTCCTTATTTGAATGCCAGTAGAGATACTATTAAGCGGGATTTGGATTAAAACATCTCCAGAGGACGATACTGACCCTGAAAGGTCGGAGATAATCGCAGGCTCTACAACGTACTGTAGCTTAATTGTGGCAAAAGATACCGTCGACAACTTTTCATCAACAGTAAAATCTTTGGCTTGTGCAGCACCCAACACAAAGGTCAGTAACATAAACAAAGGAAAGTAGAACAATCGCATTTATTATCACCTCGCAACGTTTTGTAAATATGTTTATCGAAACATCAATGTAAACGTTAGTTGCGTAAAAGGTAATTTACTTTAGTGGATAGGCTTAATCTGTTTTTAAGATTAGGTGGGTCAGATTGAATGGTGTCGCACCGCCCATGTTGGTAAATGTACTTCGCACTTGCATAATGGATGCGGTTTAACACCACGCGCTCTTATGTTTACGCTGTTACAAAAAAGCCAGCATGACGCTGGCTTTTTGTTTTAACAGTCTGACATATTATATTTTGCGCGGTACGCGAGCGAATGCTAAAAGTAACACTGCAAGTAGCAATACGGATGAAGGTTCGGGCACCTTAGTAACCGCGATACCGAGTACCTCAACATCGTCTTCATCATCGTTCAGCCACAGCATGAATGCGCTTCCTGTGAACGATTGGTTAAACATAAAGGGCCACTCTTCTTCACCTGAAGGACCCGTTTGGTCATACACAGACTGCTTGAGTTCGAGCTGCGTAGGCGATAAAAGTTCGACCAACGAAAAGTTGATTTCATCGTTTGAACTCAAGTCACCAACGAACACATCAAGCAGAGTTACTTGTTCAGAAAAAACAAACAGCAAACCTTCGTCAGGATCATCTGAATCACCCACTGTTCCGGCATCTAAATCGTTCCCGTCTCCGTCAACAGAAAACGCGCCAAGTCCATTCTCATCGCGATATACACCTAAGTCTTGACCAATAACTTTGATCCAAGGTGAAACTTCTTCGTTATCATCATTGTAACTAGCGCGCCATGCACTTACTGTTAGCGAGAGGTCATCGTCAGCAAACTGCATTTCATTTGCAACTGATTCCGTTCTGGTGTTATCCCAAAATGGAAATACATAAATAGGGGAGGCGACAGCAATGCTAGAAATAAATAGCTGGAGCGATAAAGAGAGTAGTACTGCAGTTTTTTTCATGTCTTCTACTGGTTAATATTTCTTTCGCGCCATTAAGCATTTTTAGTGCCATACTTTCTTTTTCTTTCTAATCAATTAGTTGAATGCCTAGTGAGAGGATTTTGCGAGTTAGTGTTAAAAATCTCGACATTTTCTCTACGGGATTGCTTAGGTGCATATTTGCAATGTGTATGAGCCGATAATGTGTGCAATTTGAAAAAGCGCTGGTTGTTGACTAATGTTACAAATCATTGCTTACGACGATTTTAGATGACATCAAACGGGTACGCTTTTAAATACATAAACCACTACGTAGCCATTCTTATCGTCTTTACGTTCATTCCTTTTTTTTCCTTTGCCGATAGTAGCGCCTGTAACGGTGTGTCAAAAACCTTGAGGATCTCACTTCTCATTTTTAATACAGAGCAGCGTAACGCGTTTGAAAAAATTGCGACCGACTTTGAAAGAACCTGCCAAAACGCCACCGTAGAATATATATCTACAAATGACATGCAATACAAAGAGGCGGCTGAGAACTGGCTGAGAAATGACGCTAGTATAGATGTTATGTTGTGGCCGTGGCCTGCTGACCTGCGAAACCTCATTGAAGAAGGGTTTGTAGAGCCCGTGTCAGACCTTTGGGAACAACAGCACGCATCTTTCCGCGATGAAGTAACCTTTAACGGTGAACAGTTCGGGGTACCTGTTTCGGTAGGGTTCTGGGGGCTGTACGTCAATAAAAAGGTCTTTGATAGACTGGGCATTACGTCTTTAGAAACGTGGCAAGACTTGCTCAGTGCGTGCCAAGTGCTAAAAGACAACAACGTGATTCCAATTGCGCTAGGCGTCAAAGATAAGTGGCCCGCTATTGCGTGGCTCGATTACTTCGTTCTTCGCATGCATGGCATCGATTTTTACAATGCCCTCGTTAATGGCGATGTGCCGTTCACAGATGAGAAAATAAGAGAAGTATTTGTCAATTGGAAAGCATTAATGGATGCTGGGTGTTTTATCAAAAAACCCAACGTTTACTCAGACAAAGAGGTATACCCCTCTTTTTATAGAGGAAGAGCGGGTCTGTTGTTGTCTGGAAACTATCTTATTGGTCAAATTCCAAATGAGGTGTTGGACGATATCAAGTTTGTACCTTTTCCCGTCATCAATAAAAGTGTGCGCAAATACGAGGTTGCTCCAGTGGATTACTTTATTATCCCAGCGAACAGCAACAACGTATCGCTTGCCAAAGCATTTATGGCGTTTTTGACTCAACCTTCAACGCTGAATGCCGTGAATGAAAGTATCTTTTTTATTTCTCCATATTCCTATACCAAAGCCCATAAACAGGCACTTGTGAATGATGGACAAATTAACATTGCCAGCGCAGACGGGCTTACACAATATATGGATCGAGTAACCCCAAAGATATTTTACGAACCAATGAAGACAGCGTTGGTGAACTTCATCGAAAGTGGTGATATTGACAGGGTTATTCTTGAACTAGAAGAGGCACGCCAAGACTTAAATAAACAGCAATAAACCAACAATACGAGCCAAACCCCACCCCGTTATCGTTCAAAATAACCACAATTTACGTCAGGTTACTTATTTGTGAGACACACGCCTGTAATTCGCTAGGTTAATCGTATACACTTCGCGTCCTTTTTGACCACATGATCATTTTTTAGGCGCTTTATTTTGTCGAGTACTGCTCTACTGATGTTGTTTTTTTTGGGAATGGTTGTATTTCCAAGTGCTCTACAGGCGAATCACGCACAGACGCATTTAGCTGAACATACACATGCGAATACACCGTCAATCGTATGGCTTCGACCACCTGAAATCGACTTAACAATTGATGGAGTGACAATAGTTGACGGCCCATTGTTTGAGAACATGGTGTACTTGGCGTCGCATCTTCCTCAGTATTCGCATCGCTTCGAAGCTTACCCTATAAAACGCGCATGGTCGTTGGTGAAATCAGCTACTACACCAGACACGGTTTATTGTTTTTTTGGTGCATCGTACCGAGAAGAAAGGACAACATGGGGATATTTCTCGGACCCAACGTCGATAAACCTGCCCTTGCTAGTTGTTACCTCTAACGCTGTTTCCGATACGTTTTTTGGTCATGAGCATGACAACAATAATCCGCAATCCGTCGGTACTATCTCGCTTAAGTCGATGCTACAGAAAAACTACAAAACGGTACTATACAGCGAAGTAAAAAACGCCTATGTCGATGTTATAAAGCAATGGGCAAAGAGTAGAAATATCGTCTATATCAACGGGCTGGGTAAAGATCTCAGTTTGCATACGATAAGCCTTATTGAAACCGGGCGTATTGACTTCGGCTATGTAGGTCATCGAGAAATTGGAAGCCTAAACGAGGAGCAACTTGGCAAAATTGCAATTTACCAAGCAGAGGAGCTATCGCAAGACGTCCGCTTAACAAAGCGGTTGTTTTGCTCTAAAAGTGCGCTAGGGCAGCAAGTTGTTGGTGACGTTAATCGTGCACTTGAGGCTATTATGCGCAATCCGAAAAGCAGCCAAGCACTTAGAGACGTAAATTTTGCTGCCGACGGCTATTCCAATTTGTTAAAGCCTATGTTCGACGAACGTTGGCAAACTATGCAAAATGGTAGGAAATAATAGCGCCTTAAAGAGTTTGTTTTTACTACATTTTCTGTATGTTAAGTAAGCAAATTGAATACGTTTTCCCTTCCTGTAATTAGATCAATTATCTATTCTTATCTTCGTTGATAAGCAATAAGAATATTACCAATCTTGTTAATCGGGGCAGTCACGGTAATATTGTTTGTGCCTACAAACTAACAAAAAAGCAATTGATCATGAAAACGTTATCCCTTGTGTTTGGAGCCTCGCTTCTTGCCGCTTCTGCATCGCCGAGTTCTGCCCTTGCAGCACAAAATATTTATAAGCCATTTCCTGCTGATGTTATGCCTGAGTTAAGTGAGCCGGGTGAATTTAACGTTGGTGTTAAGACAGTTGAAGCAACCTATCCTAATAAGGTTATGGACTTCTTGAAGGGCGAAGTAGAGCGCAGTCTTACCTTAGAGGTATGGTATCCAACGAGTGATAAGACAAGCCTTACCAGTTACAGTGATGAAACGCGTAGCGGAAAAGTGTTTGAAGTGCAGGCAAATGCATACAGAGACGTCGCTATTGCCGATAGCAAAAACAAATACCCAGTAGTCATTATTTCACATGGGTATACGGGTTATCGCACATTGATGCATTATCTTGGTGAGCACTTAGCTTCACACGGTTATGTTGTGGCGGCCATAGATCACACCGACTCCACTAATAAAGATGTTAATTTTGCTGAGAGCCCTTACTCTGGTTTTCCAAGTACATTGCTAAATCGCTCGAGGGACCAAGTTTTTACTCTCAACTCGATTGCTGAACACGATTTCTTCAAAGCACATGTTGATAAAGACAGTGCTGGTGTGATTGGCTACTCGATGGGGGGCTATGGCGCCGTTAGTACAGTAGGTGGATGTTACGCGTTTAACGACACAACTGCTGCTACATTTACCGGCACTCAAGACCCAGCTGCTGTTGAGTTTGTGAAGGGCGCGCTAAACACTTGTGCTGGTGGTAAACAAAGTGGTGATGCGGTCTTGCCGTCATGGAAAGCTGCTTTGGCGCTTGCTCCATGGGGAGGCCAGCATCAGCTGTATGATGTGGCGTCTCTAAACAATATTGACGTTCCTATGCTGTATGTCGCTGGCGACAATGATGACATCTCAGGCTATGACGGAATTCGTTGGTTATTCGATAACACTGGCAATAAGCAAACCAAATTACTTACTGTTAAAAATGCACGTCACAACGTTGCGCCTCACCCAGCACCCAAAGAAGCGTATGAAAGCGAATTTGATTTAGGTAGCTACATAGAACCAGCGTGGGAGGTTCAAAAGCTCAACGCGATAAATGAACATTTCGCGCTGGCGTTGATGAATTGCCATGTAAAACAAATGCCTGACTTCTGCGATTTTCTTGCAGTTTCAGGTAGCAGTGATCAAGTACCTGTAAACGGTGAAACACCTGCACCTTGGAAAGGGTTTGATAATCGTTGGGCCTTGGGACTCGTTATGGAAGGTAAAGAGTAAAAGGGCAGATTACCACCTGATTGTTGGGGGCACCCAAATCAGGTGGTAAAACAAGGCTTACCAAAAGTGCTTCAATGCATAAATGAGTAAAAGAACAGCTTACCTAAAATAGACTCTCTTTCTGCAAGCACACTTATGTCGACCGGTTGGTGAGTCTTTTGGCACATCTGGTCACCGTAATAATCATTATCATAGTTACAATCTGAATACCCACTGTATACGTCTTTTTGTCGCTTAGTCTGATTTCCACTACTTTCTAACACTATCATTTCCTCTCACGTCATTGCTTCTACGACGCAAATCATAGTTGTTGTTTAACGAGTAATAATTCCCTGATTTTTAAATTCACAATTTCCAAACACGAAATAATGCTTTTATTACCGCTTTAGTGGCCCGGTGCCATTTGCCTTAACTCATATATCAAAGATAAGTGAACCGACTCGGCATGTTTCTATTTGATTATTTCCATGGGCGAAATAGTCAATTCGAAAATTGAGTAATTATTAAGTGCGAAACAAGAAGTAAGGTGTGTAAAACCACTGAGGACATTGACGCCTTTGAAGATGAGGCCGCAGCGTGCTCTTTGAGATATCAAATCTAAACATGCAGGAGTTAACAATGAATAACCATTTTTCAGCCAAAAACACACCAATAAAACTTTATCGAAACCCACTTTCTGGGCACTGTCATAGAGTTGAGTTAATGCTCTCGTTACTTAATTTGCCTTATGAAAATGTCAATCTGGATATGGCAAATGGCGAGCATAAATCTCCAGAGTACTTAAAGATAAGTCCCTTCGGACAGGTGCCCGCCATTGACGACAATGGACACACAATGTCTGACTCAAACGCCATTATTACGTACTTGGTGAGAAAGTATGGTGACAACAACACATGGCTACCCACAGACCCTGCCGGAGCTGGTGAAGTTCAACGTTGGTTGTCAGTTGCGGCAGGCGAAATAATGTATGGGCCATGTACAGTTCGTTTAGTGAAGTTGTTTGGTATGGATTTAGACTATTCCGCCGCGCAAGCTATTACCGAAAAACTATTTTCCGTAATGGAGAAAACCCTTGCCGAGCGAGATTTCTTAGCTGGCCAAACTATTACACTTGCTGATATTGCAGGTTATAGCTACATCGCTCATGTACCCGAAGGTGGTGTGAGCCTGCGTCCTTACCCAGAAATACGAGCTTGGTTATCTCGAATTGAAGCACTACCAAAATTTGTTGGTATGCAGCGTTCAAAAGACCTAACGCAATAATGCGTTTGATGCACTTAGCTATTCCTCCATCCATACGTGACCAACACTCGGAGTATAAAATGTCTCAGCAATACACAAGTCAATTTCATGCATCAGAAATAGCGGTTCAGAAAAAAGTGGGTGTTGCTGAGAGAGTGGCCCCCGCAAGCCAGTATATTCGAGAGTTTATGCCCAATCAGCATCGAGAGTTTTTTGCTAATTTACCTTACTTGATATTGGGTTTTGTAGACAAACAGGGCCGACCCTGGTCGGTTCCTTTATTTGGACCACCGGGGTTTATAAGCTCTCCTACTTCAACAAGTTTAAGACTAGAGGCGCTGCCAACGCTTACACGTCTCCTTGATTTGGATATCACTGTTGGACAGAAAGTGGGCACTATAGGTGTTGAGGTACAGACACGCAGACGCAATCGTATGAATGGAATTATTAGCGAGGTTGACGATAAGGGCTTTTCGATTGATGTAGAACTTAGCTTTGGAAACTGTCCTCAATACATCCAAAAACGTGAAATTCAATATGTGGAAGGAAATGAAACCCAAAGGAATTTCGATGATATTGAAATGTCTGATCATCTCAATAAACAAAGTGCTTCGCTCATAAAAAGGGCGGACACATTTTATATAGCTTCAAGGACTAAGGATTTCACTCACGACAAGCGTACCGGGCTAGATGTGTCTCATCGTGGCGGAAAACCCGGTTTTATTAAAGTTTCAGGTAATACTCTGCTATTTCCAGATTTTAGCGGTAACAAGTTTTTTAACACTATCGGCAATATTTCATCTGATGCACGTGTGGGGTTGGTGTTTCCTGATTTTCACTCCACTGATGCGGTTTTCATAACTGGCAAAGCAAAGGTTCACTACGATCATCCTGCGCTTGCTGATATTGATGGAGCCGAAAGAATTATTGAAGTGACAATACACTCTTCTGCTTACATAGATGTATTTCTACCCATGCAAGGTGAAATAGAGGAATATTCTCCATCTCTTACGTCGACTGGAATTTGGAATGAAGTAAGAACTAGCCAGTACGATGAATTTCTCATTGTGGGTAAACAGCCAGAAAGTTCCTCAGTAAGTTCTTTTTACCTTGCTTCGAAAGATAGAAAGGGGACGCATGACTATCTTCCTGGTCAGTTTTTACCGATTGAAATAACAATACCTGGAGAAAAACAGAGCTTAAAACGCAGCTACACGTTGTCTCGCGCTCCCGTTCCAGGTATGTACCGCATTTCCATAAAGAGAGAAGCAGAGGGCACGGTATCAAAAGCATTGCACGACACGTTTGGCGTGGGCAGCACTATCTATGTGGGTAGACCCGCCGGCAACTTCACGATTAATAGTACAAGCCGCGCTGTTGTAATGATTTCTGGTGGTGTCGGTATTACACCGATGATTGCTATGCTGGAAGGGCTTGCGGCACGTGCGAGAAACGGCGAGACAATACAACCAGTCTGGTTTTTTCATTCAACACAAAATAGTGAAAGTCACGCATTTAGTAAACAAGTAGAACGTTGGGCAAATGAATTCGATTGGCTGACTGCGCACACATCATATTCTCAGCCGAAAAACACCGATAAACTTGGGGTTATACACCAAACTGAAGGGCGACTTTCTATCGAGACACTCAAGCAAGTGTTACCTTTTGATCACTATGATTTCTATCTATGTGGCTCAGAAGGTTTTATGAGATCGATTTATCAAGGCCTTAGAGATATTGGGATACCAACGAACAATATCTATTACGAGTTTTTTGGAAAGGGGTCGCTTGATGGTAATACGTCGATTCAGGGTATGGCAGAAAAAGCAGACGTGTCTTTCACCCAAAGTAAAGTACATAAAGAATGGGTTAACACAGATGGAACGCTGCTAGAGTTTGCCGAAAAAGAAGGCTTATCACCTTCATTTAGTTGTAGAAATGGAAGTTGTGGGGCCTGTGTTTGTAGCTTGAAGTCAGGTAGTGTGGTTTACAAAACACAACCCGCATTCCCATTAGAAGAAGGCCAAGTACTGATCTGTAGCGCTAGGCCAGCAACAGGATCAAGTACGATAGAGATAGACATATAGATAGCAAGTTTTCTTCATTGTTAAAGTATCTCACAATCATTTGATTGTGAGATGTTCACGTAAACTACACACGACAAACTCTTTCCTTTTCAGAGAAAGGGTTAACCGAAACTTCACAATGTCTTTTGTATATTAAATGGACCTCGGTCTTGCGAGTAGACTTCGGTCTAGAGAGAAAAATGCTAAGGCTAACAGTCTTGGCCCGTTTAATCGTTCAGACGTTGCACTTCAAACTGATAAACCGACTGTATACTTTAGTTAAATTGTTTGATATTTGAACATGTGGAACACTGTGTTGCAGACTATTATTCAAATTCTAAGTGCCAGTTAAACAATATTGACCAGCTAGCATCATGCTGTGCGGTTTATAGGCATTATGGAGTCGCATTCATGAAACGATTTTTATTTATGTTGTGTTTGTTGGTGTCACTGAATGCTATCAAAGCGAATGCTACTGAGAAAATTAGAGTAGCATTTGTTGAGGCTCCTCCTATGTCCTACTTGGACAGTAACAATATTGAAAAAGGAAAACTTATCGAGCTCTTCCGCGATGTAAGTCAAAGCCTTGAGCTAACGCCAGAGTTCATATATGTGCCCCATAAAAGGAAATTGCAATTCATCCATGAAGGTAAAGTCGATATGTGGGCTGGTCAAAAAAACTCTAGGGTTGGTGACAGTATTGCATTAACGAGCCGCACGTCTTTGTTTTCAATGAATCTTCGAGTCTTTTGGAAAAAAGGTGAACAACACATCGAATCATTCGGAGATCTTGAAAACAGTAAATTGATCTTGATAGCCAGCTATTCATATGGTGGCCGCTATACTGAGCTAGAGAATGGTGCTAGTGATGTAATTTATGCGATAAATCATGAAGATGGCATGAAAAAACTGTTCGATAATGAAGGTTATTATTTGCTTGGCTATCAAGAGATTGCAAATAGCACCATTAAAAAGTACGAGATCAACGACGTTGAGAGTACGTCGTTAGCTAGTTATGCACTGTATTTAAAACTATCTAAAAGGTACCCTAGCGCGAAGCAATTGATGCAAAAAATAGATGGATATCTGCACAACTCACATTAACGCACAAGTAAATTCGCTACATGTTATTGCTGAATAATATTGTTTGAAGGCGACCTAGCACAGTGCTAGTACGCCTTAACCAAAAGTAAGTAACGTCAACGAGTGTTGCGTTATATATTAAATTCTGAAAGACCTGGATGGTCGTCTGGACGTCTGCCTAAAGGCCACTTAAATAATCTGTCTTTCTCTTCAATAACGTGTTCATTGATACTGGCAATACGGCGTTGCATTAACCCTTCTTCATCAAACTCCCAGTTTTCGTTGCCATAAGCACGATGCCACTGGTTTGAATCGTCTCTAAACTCATAGGCAAAACGAACGGCAATACGGTTTTCTGTGTAAGCCCAAAGCTCTTTAATAAGGCGATAGTCCATCTCACGGGTCCATTTTCGACGAAGAAACGCTTCGATATCAGCCCTACCTTGAATAAATTCAGCCCGATTTCGCCAGATACAATCTGGCGTGTAAGCAAGCGCAACCTTAGCGGGGTCCCTGCTATTCCATCCGTCCTCTGCTAAACGAATTTTTTGCGTCGCTGTTTCCAATGTAAACGGTGGTAATGGTGGTCTAGACATAACTTTCTCCTATTTTAAAACTTGGTCGCGTTGAAGGATTGTTTAAATAAATTTGTTTTATCAAGCTTGCTTTTCGGAAACCGTATTTAGCCCTTTGGGAACATGACCTTCTAGGTATAGATACTTTGCGAGTTTTGTGGCGTTAATCTTTGCTAACGCATCACTTCCTAGCTCAGGCGTCCTCAATTTATCGGTATCGTAGTTCAGTGACTCAAAGGTTTCCCGAAATTGGGCATTTCTCATATGTTTCTTATATTGACGGTTTTCTAAAGATTTTTCTGCCAGCCATTCGGGTGAATAGACCCGGCTAAAACGTTGAAAACCTTTAAACGAAAAGTGTTCTTCTACGTGACGATTGCTGATGGCAATCAATTCATCAAGTATAGAAAACATCATATTGTTGGTAGCACCTTTTGAGACCAAGACAGATAGCTTTTCTTTGCAAAACGCCTCGGGTAGCAAATCTGTTGAATTTGTGCAGGGCGTCAGTCTTAAATCTAAAACCACCCTTCTGCTATCGATGTTTAAATATTGCTCAAGCAAAATTTGGTGCCCCGCAAAGCGTATTTTTCTAAGTCGACATTTTACGGCTTGCTCTAGCTCATGCTGATTTAGACAAGCAGTGCTATTTTCCGTTTTAAATGTTGAGGCTGACTTTGCGAGATAGCGTATATCTTGATGACTAGTAAGTGGTGCACTTTTTACGTTCTTATCGCTAAGCTGGATAGTAAGCAGTTCGCGCACTTCGTGTTCGAATACTTTTTGTATTGCCAGCATGGTCGTTTGAATAATCTCAGATGTTGGAGTGTCGGCGTCTATGCGCCAGCGCCTACCATAGACTATTTTAGCGGGGTAGTGTTCTTCTTGTGTTTGATAGTTCTCCTGCCCAACTATTCCCACCTGAAGATACATACCTTGCGTATCTTTGTTAGCAAAAAGGAGAACATTCTCTGATATAAAAATGTCACATAAGATAGTGCGAATACTGTCAATATCGTGCTTATAGGTAAAGTAGTGTTGTGGTATGTGACACTGTCCACCATTAGTGTCTATCGTTGGTGCCCCTTTCATCACGTTTTCACCACGTTCAACGGGATATAAACAAGAAACTGTCATTGTTCATACTCCCTTAGTATCGGCTGTTGCTTAAGTTTTGAAGTTTATCCAACCCTCTGATAACGCCTGAACGCTTTTCAATGGATTGATGCCAGCGCATTAATGGCTGAAATTGACTGCTATCAGTCTTTACTAGCGCCTTCATTGCAACGGATACCCTTGCACCTGTCGCGCTATCAAACAGTGCTGGAATGCGTCCATTTGGGTTTATGTCCAAATAGTCTGGCGCTTTTGGCTCACCTTTACCAATATTCACAGGGTGTAACGTGTATTGTTGGTTTAACTCCTCAAGCATAATGGTAGTTTTACGGCCGTTAGGTGTGTTCCAAGTATAAAGGTGAATCATGGCTATGCCCCTGGTCCGCAATCAATACAGCGCAAAGGAGGTTGTGGCCCCATTTCCATTTGCATAAGAAGGTCTCTAAGACCACTGCGCAATCCTTCCTCTATAACTGGGTGATAAAATGGCATTTGAAGTATGTCGGGGACTGTCATTCGCTGCTGAATGCACCACGACAATAGGTGCGCCAAATGTTCATGCTCTGGGCCTATCATTTCTGCACCCAATAGCTCTCCATTTTCAGGGTTGCCGTAAAGACGCATAAGCCCTTTGTTAATCTGCATAACGCGACTTCGACCTTGGTCCTCAAAGCTGACTTCACCTATTGAGAAAGCGGTTGATTGCGCCTTAAGTTCATTGTAAGACTTGCCGACAACGGCGATTTGTGGCGATGTGAAGGCAATACCTAAAGGCGTTTTACGAGCTCGTTTGAACACATTGGGATATTGCCCTGCATTTTCTCCCGCTAGCCTCCCTTCATCGGCAGCTTCATGTAGTAGGGGAATGTCATTGTTGGCGTCACCAGCGAGAAATATATGGCTATCTGAGCATTGCATAGACAATCGGTCGAAAGTCGGAACACTTAGATGATCGAGCGCCAGACTCGTGTTTTCCAGATTCAGCTTATCTACATTTGAACGCCTACCTGTGGCAGCAAGTAAATAGTCGAAATGTTCTGTCACCACCTCGCTATCAGGAGTGCGTTGGAATGTAATCGCAACCTGTTGGTCGTTGTGTTCAATCTTGATTACATTAGCATTACCGTGAAACGGAAGTTCATCGCTAAAGGTGTCAAAAGCATATTGAGATACTTTGGGGTCGGTAAGAGGGCCGGTAATATTGTCACGTCCAAAAATGTGTACTTTAACTCCCAGTCGATGTAGCGCTTGACCTAGCTCTAGGCCAATCACTCCAGCACCGAAAACGGCGACTGATTGTGGAAGATCATCCCAGTAAAATACATCGTCATTCGTAATGAGCCGTTCTCCTGCCGTATGGAACATAGCAGGAATATTCGGTCGAGAGCCAACGGCAATTACAATGCGTTTAGCGTTAACGAGGTCTCCGTTGGATAAAGCCAAAGTATGGTCATCGACAAACGTTGCCTTTGCCATAATGCGATGGTCGGTATCGAAACCTTCCACCGATTCTTTGACAAATCCTACAAACCTATCTCGTTCATCTTTTACGCGCTTTAATACTGCCTTACCATCGACTTCAGGAACACTACCTACAAGTCCAAATGCTGCAAATTTCTCTGCATTGTGGCGGGCCTCAGCAGGCGCTATAAGCAGTTTCGACGGCATACAACCAACGCGAGCACACGTTGTTCCGTATTGCTCTCCTTCAATGAGGAGAATGCTATCGGTGTGTTTTAGGGCTTCTCGGTAAGCACCCATTCCCGCGGTGCCAGCGCCAATTATAGCTACATCTACTGAATGAACTTTTTTCACAGGCTTTCCTTTCTTCATAAAATAGTACGTCGCAAAGGTCATTTGCTTTGGCCGACGGGAGACTTATTTTGATGAAATAAGGTTAAAGTACTTTTGATTGATTTTAATTGTTTGTTTTAGGAATTCATTCTTGCTAAAACTGGAATAGTGTTGTCATTTTTTGGTTAGTAGGTCTTTTGGACAAGTTACAAACGATAAGAGTGTTCATCGAAGTTGCAAAACAACAGAGCTTTTCTGCGGCGGCGGAAGTGCTGGGAATTTCTGCGCCAGTTGCAACAAGAGCCGTTGCTGAACTTGAGGGCCGACTAAGAGTTAAATTGTTCAACCGCACTACACGACTTGTTCGACTTACAGAGTCGGGTTCTCGTTTTTTAAACGATACTCAGCGTGTTTTAGACGACTTGGATGAAGCTGAAGCAAACGCTGCTGGTGTATACGCGAAGCCTTCGGGCATATTGACCCTAACAGCTCCCGTGTTATTTGGACAAAAGCACATTATGCCCATTGTTAATGAATATCTAGCTATGTACGACGATGTTCGCGTAAAGGCGATGTTTTTTGATAGGTTGGGAAGCTTACTAGAAGAAGAACTTGATATAGCTATTCGAATAGGTCACCTAAAAGACTCAAACTTTTACGCCGTTCAAGTGGGCAAAGTGCGCAGAGTGCTGTGCGGAGCGCCAAGTTATTTCAAGTCAAATGGGGTACCCAAGTGTCCCAAAGACCTGCTTGAACATGATTTGATTTTTTCAACCACCGTAGACTCCACCACAACTTGGCATTTTCAAAGTGAAGGTAGTAGGGAGTCGGTGAAGTTGTCTCCGCGACTTATGTGTAATCAGAATGCGGCCGCGCTGAGCAGTGCCTTACAGGGGTTTGGCATAACACGGTTAATGTCTTACCAAGTAGGGGAAGAGTTAGAAAATGGCACTTTGCAATGTATCCTTGAAGATTATGAAGAGGAGCCATTGCCGGTCCACATCGTTCACCTTGAGGGGAGAAGAGTAAATGCAAAAGTACGTGCTTTCATAGAACTAGCGGCAGAGCGTTTGCGAGAAAACCCCTACATCAATGCTTGATGAATGTAAGCCGACAATCTGTTCAGGCTGAGTTAACAAAAGGCGGCATATATTAAGTGAACATACTGAGGTTAGCATTGTCTGACTTTACAAACTCGCTGGCGTGTTTTTGCGTTGTAATATGTGTAAGCACTGCTGTGAGCCCCACATCCCATTTAATTTGAATATGTGTGTACCAAAGGGAATTGAAATGAACCTAAAAAAAACAAAAACACGATTTATCTTGGCAGTTGCCGTCTCTTCTGTCTTAACTAGCACGGCTATTACGGCGGCTGAAAGTAACGCTATGTCTGAGGCACCTCGCTCAAATATTGAAAAGCTTGATGAATATTTCAAGAAAGGTGATTACGAATATGTTGTCTCGACATTAGAAGACCTTAAAGAAAAAACGCCAAAGCAATACAACATGCTTATTTCTGCACTGATGAATATCGATTTAGATGATGCTGAAGAAATGGCCGAGGAGTTTATTTCAGTTCATAGCAATGATTACAAAGCATTTCATACTCATGCCAATGTAATGGGAGCGCAGGCCAGCAACAGTGTGTTCTCAGCGTTGAGCTATGCCAAAAAAGCGAAAACAAGTTTAGAAACAGCTATCAAAATAGCCTCTGATGAGGTGGGCGTTTACCAAGCTCTGATGCAGTTTCATATAGTCGCACCGTCTATTGCAGGTGGAGATATGGAGGAGGCAGAAAGGCTAGCTGATAAAATTGCAATGATAGATGCAATAGAGGGTAAGTTCGCTAAAGCAAAATTCTACCTTGAAGATGAGCAACTCAAAAGAGCCAGCTCTATCTATGCAGAACTTGCTGAACAAGACGCTACCAAAGTACGTGCGAGTCTAGAGTTAGGCAGCCACTATCTGTCAGAGGAAAATTATCAAAATGCGTTTGATACGTTATCAGTGTTGCTGACTACATCTGTGCCAACAGTAGAAGATAAAGAGTCAGCGTTGTGGGATGACTATCAAGAAAGCAAAAGCGATCTGCTATATGGCAAATATCGTTTAGGGCTGGTGGCGGTTAATAGCGGGCAGTATACAAATGATGGTATTGCCGCATTAGAGCAGTACATCAAGGAATACAACTCAACTAACATCGATACGACGCGCTTGCCCAGTATGAATTGGGCGAATTTGCGATTAGCCGAACTTCGTCTAAATGCTAACGATA
Source organism: uncultured Alteromonas sp. (assembly GCA_964454185.1). Classification (GTDB taxonomy): domain Bacteria; phylum Pseudomonadota; class Gammaproteobacteria; order Enterobacterales; family Alteromonadaceae; genus Alteromonas. The sequence goes on along the minus strand of CAYVST010000013.1, from coordinate 14,703 downwards.
TTGAAGAAGCAAAAAGTACCTTAGCACTTATTGATGGTGAAGAAGGGGAGCGGTTCGCAAAAATCATGAAAGGGCTTAAAAAACAAATAAAAAAGCGAGCTTAGGGCACACATCCTAAACTCGCTTTTTGTCGGGACAACGAAAACGCTTTTGCGTTTATTTATACTGCTTTAACGGTGTATATCAATGCCGTTTGAGGGAAGAGTACCGGCAGCTGCATACCGTATTTCATCAATACTTCACCCGAGAACACCTGACCGTCGGTTTTTTGCAGAATCGACGGCGTGTATTCTTTGAGTTGTTCTGGCCAGACGCGTTCAACGGTGTATTGCTTCTTAGCATCAAGCCCGGCAAAGTAAAAACGTGTTGGCGTTGTTCTAAGGGTTTCTTTAACACTGTTGTAGGCAAAAATACCTTCCTCTTTGTCTTTAGTGACATAGCCGAATTTTACGTTTAGGCCATCATCGTCCATGCGATACAAATCGCCACCGTGTGTAACATGACGGTATTTTTTATATAGTGATATTGCGTCAGTCAGTACTTTTTGTTCATGATCAGTGAGTTCACGAGGGTCCATTTCAATACCCATATGACCAAACAACGCAACTGCGCTTCGGATTTCGATAGGTAAATTGCGACCAGTGATATGGCAGTCTCTGGGACCTACGTGTGCACCCATCACTTCAGAGGGGAAGAAATAAGAGCAGCCACGCTGAATATACAAACGATCTAAGGCGTCGTTAGAGTCTGAAGTCCAGAATCGATCTGTGTGTGGCAGTATTCCCAAATCGACGCGGCCACCACCAGAGCAACAGCTCTCAATCTCAATACCTGGGTGTGCAGCCTTAACGCGGTCGATTAGCGAATAAAGTGCAGCCATTTGACCATGCATTGCCGGCTTGCCTTGTAAGTTACCCGGATGATTTACGTCTCTGTTCATATCCCATTTGATATAGCTAATTTTGGGGTATGTACTTAGCACGTCGGTGATCACTTTATACAAATACTCAACAACATCAGGGTTCGTCAAATCAAGCACATATTGATTTCTAAACGGAACGTGAGGGTTGTTTTTAGTTTGTAATGCCCATTCAGGATGAGCGCGATATAAGTCACTATCAGGGTTGACCATTTCGGGTTCAAACCAAATGCCAAACTCCATGCCTAAACCCGTCACGTGGTCGATTAATCCGTCAAGCCCGTTAGGATAAATGGCTTTATCGACAAACCAGTCACCTAGGCCTGCTTTGTCGTTACGTCTACCGTTGAACCAGCCATCGTCTAAAACAAAGCGCTCAATACCTAGTGGCGCGACTTTGTCAGCAAGCGCTTTTAACGTAGCTTCATCGTGGTCAAAGTAAATACCTTCCCACGTGTTGTAATGTACTGGGCGAGGTTTTGACTCAGCACTATGATTAAGCACGTTAGCGCGAATGTAGTTGTGGAACTGCTGAGACAGTGAAGAGAAGCCTGTGTCGCCAAAGCCAGTGTATAGCACAGGCGTGGTATAGCTTTCACCCGCTTTTAAAACAACTTCGCCCGGGAATAACAGCTCACCAAATTGTACATAGCTTCGGCCATCGGCCATTAATTCAGCGCGGAGCTTGTGGTTAGCAGACGCGCCTAAATGATAACCAAAACACTCGCCGGTGAGTTCACCCGTGCCCGGTGCAAACGCAATAAGGCCTGGGAAGGTGTCGTGTGAGGTTTTACCGCGACGATTTTCTCGTACATAGCTTCCAAAGAAGAGGTCATGGTCAGTAGTTTGAAATTCGGCTGACCAGCGGCCCTCAAAGGTCTTTATCTTAGTTACCGTAGTGGGTAAAGGAAGGCTTGCAGCGTTGAGGTAGCCCAAGTTCAGTTCACTGCTGCCAGTGTTGTCTAGACGAGTAGTGTATTTTACAACTGAAGTCTTATCATCAAGCTCCACAGAAGTGGTTAACTGCATCCCTCGGTGTTCATCAACAGCCACAAATGCGACAGCATTATCGGTACGATTGATTTTGGCCAGACTAAAACCTGCTGACCATTGATCAGCGTCACCAAACACCTCTAATCCTGGCTGTCCCGTCCAACCTTCACCATGAGAAGGAACCAGTGTTATAGGCGGCTCAATAACGGGAGCACATTTCGCTTCTTGGCGGGTGTTGAGCACACTCAACATTTCAGGTGTCGTCGCTTCGCTTAGTGGAGCACCATAATAAATAACTTTTGGCATCCGACCCTGACAGTCGAATATAAGCGTAGTTTTATCGTTCGATAAACGAACGAAAGATGAAAGTGACGACATAAAAACCTCAGCGTAAATAAAGCATAAAATAGGCGATGTTTATAAAATGTTATGGCAATACGCCATTAACAATATTCCGTATTAGACCACGTAATAGGATGTGATCAAAGCTATTTAGGGAAAACGTTTAACTTTCAAGTGTAGTAGGCTTTGACGACAAATTGAAGTCTGACCAATTTACCTGAAAATAGTGAAAACTAGATGTTAATAATAGCTGAGAGGGGCGCGTTTGCATTAACGCTTGAGTAAAAAAAGAGGGTGCATTTTTGCACCCTCTTGATGAAGCGAAAAACTTACTTAGTCTTTGTAAAGTGCTAAAGTAAATTCGGCTTTCTGATTGAAGATGACGCGGTTCATAACCAGTGCGAATGTGACACAGCCAATCAAAGTTGCAAACATCAAATGGATGTAATGAAGGCCAAACGGCGCATACATTGGAGAGGCTTCGAAACTCATCAATGCATAAATGGACACGCCAAAAATAACGGCGCCAATAGCAGCAAACGCATGTACATTTCTAAACAGTAGACCAACAACAAATACCGACAAGATAGGCATACTCAATAGGCCATAGAGCTTTTGGATAAGGTTAATAATACTATCAGCCTGCTGGTAAACTGGGATTAAAGCGAGTGATACAAGGCACAGTAATACTGTGACATAACCACTTAACTTAGGTACGTTCGGTGTTTTATTGATGTAACTTTCATGGATATCACAAACATAAAGCGCAGTAGCTGAGTTTAGGTTACTGTTAAATGTAGTCAGCACCGCTGCAGCCATAGCTGCTGCGAAAACACCAGAAAGCCAATCTGGAAGCACTGTTGCGACAATCTTTCCATAAGCACTGTCACCGATATCACCGAATAGCTTGTATGACACAATGCCCGGGATAACGATAATGGCAGGAACTATCAACAAGCGGATCCCTGCGGCAGCAAACACCCCTTTTTGCGCTTCTTTGAGCGATGGCGCCGCCATTGCCCGCTGAGTGATAACTTGGTTGGTTCCCCAATAGAACATCTGAATAAAGATCATCCCTGTCAGCAGTGTATGCCAAGGAATAGGAGATTCATCATCACCAATGAGTGTCAGGCGCTCTTTGGGAATGCCGTCGAAGTTATAGTCGATTGCCTGAAGGGCAAGTATAACAACCGCAACCGCCATGGTTAGCAACAGCACACCAGAATAAGTGTCTGATACCGCAACTGCACGTAGGCCGCCGAAAATTGCATATAGCGCACCGACAATAACGAAAATGACAGCAATGTACATGAGAGGCAATTCAACGTTAAACATTGACTGCATGAACAGCGAGCCTGAATAGATTACTGCAGGGCAAAAAATTAACGCGCTTCCAGCGAAGAATAGTGCACTAATAACGGCGCGGATATGTTTGTCGTTATAACGCTGCTCAAGAAGCTCAGTGGTTGTTGTGCATTTAAACTTGTAATACACCGGCAAAAATACTTTTGCTAAAACAAATAAACCTACCACTGCAGACAACTCCCAAAGCGCCAGCAGCGCCATTTGGTTGCCGTTCATGCCTACAAGCTGGTCTGTACTCAAGTTCGTTAACGTAATACTACCTGCCACGAAATACCAAGCTAGGCCGCCGCCTGCGAGAAAGTATTCCCTATTCTGGTTTTGGGCATTCCTATTTTGACCACGGCAGCTCAAGTAGGTCAAAAAACCAATTAAAGCAGTCACAAAGACAAAAACAGACACCTGTAAAGTGCTGGAAAACATGGTTTACTCCTAGAGTATGGTTATGACTTGCTGGTTTCGAACTTAATGTTGTTAACAGCGCGTGCAGGGAATTTGGTGTTCTGAAGACGAATAATACGATTAACTTGGAATATTGAACCTAAGATATTGAACAGCACCGACAGCACACCTTTTTGGTGAAGCTTCGCCAATTCGTCTGCGGTTAAGCTTTGCAATCGCTGCTCGTTAACCGTAGCCAAGCCGCCAATGCGTTGTTTAGTACCGTCACTAAACTCTACAATTAAATCGATAGGCTGTATCAGGCCCATTTCACTCACATCATTCAAAATCACTGCGGTTTGCTTCATTGAGGTTACACGCTCAGCGAGCAATTTTTGTTTATTGTCTAAAAACGCTGTAGGGCGCTTTGAAGACAAAAATAACGCTTCTCCGCTACTGGCAGTTACTGAAGGAGAATCAAGGTCAATAAGTGTTTCTGGCTCAGAGCTGCTTTTTTCGAAGTTAAGGGTAAATGGCAAAGTGCGTAGGCTTAATGGCGTAAAATGCGCCAGCCAACTTCCTTGCGTTTCGAACACATTTTCTTCTGGAGCCAACCCGCATAATGCTGAAATTGTCCAATATTGGTTGTTTGTCGCACGGCTGAAGAAAAGCGGAAATTCATTAGCGGCTTGCACTGCTTCCTTAATTTCCACGTTGATCATATGAAACTTCGAAAACGTTATTGGTAGCTTGCTCTCGTCTATAGTGACGTCACTGTGCGATTCTGCTGATAGAAGTTGAAAATTTGGCATATTATTATTCTCTTTAGCTTGCTAACCATTGCTCAATATAATCTCGATGATTAGGTAAGCTGCTTAGTTTTTGTTGGGTGATTAGCTGATTTTGCTTTATCACTTTATCAGCTAAATCTCGTTCGTTATAGAAATGGGACTGCAAAGAAAAATCTGGAGAAAATCCCATTCCATAAAGAACGTACTGATAACTCGCTGCGGGGAACAGTTCTATTGCAGCGGAAAAATCAGCAATTTGAGGGCCGCGATACTTCCAAATTTCCAAATCTTGTTTTAGCGATTCAGGAATGGAGCTTTCCTCGCGGTTAGCAACCCAATAGGGTTCGTTGCGTTGATTAAAAATATAGTGAAGCTTTAAAAAGTCGATGATGCGCTGCCAACGATATTGCATTTGTTCATTGAAGCGCTGGCTCACAATTGGCATTGCAACAGTCGGCAATGGCATTTGTTCAGCGATATAACGCGCCGAAATTTCAATTAACATAAGCGCTGTTGCTTCTAGAGGCTCTACGAACCCGGCAGCTAGACCTACTGCAATGCAGTTGCCTTTCCAGATTTGCTTTTTATAGCCAGAATTGAAACGAATTACGCGAGCGCTTAACTCACCTTTTTCGTCTCCCACATACTGTCTTAAAATCTCTTCTGCACGATCATCGGTAATAAAATCTGTCGAGTAAACATGGCCTACGCCACGTCTTGAAGAAAGACCGATATCCCAAATCCAGCCTGCTTCTTGTGCTGTAGCTTGTGTATAAGGCTTAATTTCAAAGTCGCTGTTGTAGGGCACATGAAGTGCAAGCGCTGAGTTATTAAAAAGCACATCGTCTGTAGATATAACCGGTTCTTTCAAAGCCTCGCCTAGAAGCAACGAACGGAAACCTGAGCAGTCAACAAACAAGTCTGCTTCAACTACACTACCGTCGTTCAGCGTAATACTTTGAATATGCTCTTGTGACATTGCATTTACGTGTTCAACGGTCGCTATTTTGTGTTTTACACCAAGCTTTTCTTTACTGAATTCACGCAACAAGTCAGCAAACGCACCTGCGTCTAGGTGATAAGCGTAGTTCGATTGTGCGCTACTGTATTCTTGCTCGCTAAGGGTGCGCGGTGCCATGTTTTGCTCACACACATGCTGCTGAAAGTTTGTCGCATTGGCAAAGTCACTAATGTTTTCAACATAAGGTGCCATTTCTACGCGGCCGTAACCTAATGGAACAGTGAATGGATGATAATAGGCATCGCCCTCTTTTTTCACCCAATTAACAAACTTGCCACCTTGTTTGAAGGCTGCACTACAGCGTCTGAATACTTCTTTTTCTGACAGTCCAATATCTTTGAGTGTATTTCGCATTGTTGGCCATGTGCCTTCACCTACACCAACGGTTGGAATATCACTAGACTCGATAAGCGTGATATCAAGGCCGCATTCGCCTACAGAAACATTGTGTTTAGCTGCCACAATAGCCGCAGTAAGCCAGCCAGCCGTGCCGCCGCCAACAATGACAACTCGCTGTTTATTAGATGTATTAGAAGACTGGTTCATGAGAAATCACTACATAAAAAGGTGTTCACTACATTTATTCATAAACTCACGGTAAAAGGCAATAAGCGCATGAATAAATGGCAGGGATTTAACCCTGCCATGACAACACTTTAAAATTAGAAAGTACCGCGTACACCAACTGCGTAACGAGAACCGTTATCTTCAATTGAGTAGATTTGGTCAGGGAAGCGACCCACTTGCGTAAGCTCTTCTTCTGTAATGTTGATACCTTCAAAGAAAACGGTGAAGTTTTCGTTAATATCGTAGCTTGCACTGATATCCCACTGGCCGTAAGTTTCAGTTGTTACAGGCTCACCTGTAGCACCGCCTACTGACGTGTTATCAAGTGCGAACAAGAACGACTCACGGTTGTTGAATGCTAGACGTGCTTGGAATGCATCACGCTCATAGAACATGATTAAGTTTTGTGAATCACCAAGACCAGGTAATGCGAACGTCTGCGTAGTATCGCCTGACACTTCTGCATCGCTATTTACTACCGTTGCGTTAGCTGTAAAACCAAAACCGTTGTCCCAAACGTGCGTAAGTGCAATTTCGAAACCATTTACCGTGGCTGTTTCACCATTTTGCGGGCGAGTAACAGTGTAAATTTCGCTTTCACCGTTAAGTTCTTCAGTGTCAGCTACTACATCACGAGTTGGGTCTTGTGGGTCTAGCGATACACCAGGTGCACAATCGTCAGCAGCACAACGGAAGCCGTCTGCAGCACTACGGTCTGTAAGCGTATAAGACTCTTCACCTGAAAGCGTTACGATAAAGTTCTCAACATCTTTGCTGAAGACTGCAAACGAGAACACAGAGTCATCGCTGTAGTACCATTCAAATGATAGATCCCAGTTTTCCGCTTCAAACGGTTGTAGTGACGGGTTACCACCACTTGCTTGAAGGTTCTGACGACGTGGCTCGCCAAATGTTGTTGCTGGTGACATTTGAGACATCGTAGGACGAGTCAGTGAGTCGTAGCGAGAGAAGCGAACAATCATATCGTCTTGTACTTCTAACTTAACGTTCAAGCTAGGAAGTAGGTTAGAGTATGAAGACGTACCAACGATATCTTGTGCTGGCGCAAAGCGGTTAGCAAATAACGTTAAGTCAGTAGTAGGAACAACGTCTGAAATGAACGCTTGGACAGCTGATACAGCCACGTCTGTTTCTTCATAACGCGCACCAAAGTTCATGGTTAGTGGCATATCACCGATGTCATAACCAAACTCAAACTGAGCATAAAGCGCCGTCACGTCTTCTTCGATATTGTAGTAGTTTGGCTGTAGCGTTGGAATTACCGCTGCACCTTGTGATGCAAGGTAATCTAGGTACGCATCACCGTCATACGTGTACCAAGTGTCGATAAGACCGCTAAAGAAGTTGTTCGCAGTAAATGGGCGAATGTTTAGCGCGTCAATTGGCGCAGCTGTGCCGTAACCACAGAATGCACACTGAGATGCGAATTCTTGGAATACGAATTTCTCACGCTCTGAGCGAAGAATACCAAAATCAACTTTACGGAATACGTCAGAATCAGCCAGGTACGTGAAATCTGCTTTGTATTCTGTTACTTCGTCTTCAGAAGCAACAACGTTACCTAAGTCATTGTAGTGTAGACGGTTAAGTGAAATGTCAGGTAGCTGACCGTTGCCAAAACCATCGTGCTCAACAGTAGGAGTACCGCCAGTGCTATCAAATGAATAGTTGTTGATAATACCTACTACGTTAAAGCGGCCTTCACCAGCGATATCGTTTTCAGCTGTCGAGTTTGAAACGTCAAATGTTGCTGAAAGTGCGTCGTTGATTTGCCAATCAACATTGATACCAAAACCTTTGTTAGTTACGTCGCGAACACCACGCGTAGATGAAACAAAGTCTGATGCAGGGTTACCACTACCTTGGTGAAGGTCGATTTCTTGCGTGAACTGAATCGCTGTACCGAATTCAGAGATTTGTGCAGAACCAACACGATCTGGCTCAAACCAAGACGCTAGGTCAGTAACTTGAGAGTCTACTTCAAACTTAGAAACGAAACCGTCAACGGTGATAGTTACGTCGTCAGTCGGGGCAAATTGGGCAACAAGTGAAGCGTTAGTACGCGTTCTGTCTTGCTCATCTACCACTTGGTCCCAGTTACGAGGAAGGTAAACGTTTGTTGCAAGCACGCCGTCATTACGGTTTGAAAGCGTTAAACCAGGGCGCCAGCCAGCGGTTTGAATTCGGTTAATTTGAACCTGACGCTCTTGGTGAGAAACGGCAAGTAACACACCAAATCTATCGTCGGCAAACGTGTTACTTACTAAGAATGAGGCTTGAGGCGATGTCTCTTCAGACAAGCTCTCGTACATACCTTTTACGCTACCAACAGCTTGGAAACCGTCATAGTCGAAAGGACGCGCAGTCGTTACGTTAATGGTTGAACCAATGCCACCAGACTGTAGGTTGGCTACGCCGCTTTTGTAGATGTTAGCGCCAGTAATTTGGTCTGCTGCAATAACGTCGAAGTTAAATGCACGGCCTGCATCGTCAGATGCAATTTGGCGGCCATTAACAAGAACGGTGTTAAACTGAGGACCGAAACCACGAACGGTAACCTGTTGACCCTCACCACCGTTACGGTCAATTGAAACACCAGTGATACGTTGAAGTGATTCAGCAACGTTTAGATCTGGGAACTTACCAAGATCTTCGGCAGCAATACCATCAGAAACCGCTAAGTTTTCTTTCTTGTCTGACATCGCTCTTTTAAGGCTGCTAACAAGTCCGCGAACCTCAATAACTTCAACAGGTGCATCGTTTACATTTTGCGCGTCAGCTTCTTGCGAAAGTGCGATTGGTGAGTGTAGGGCAGAGGCGATTGCAACACCTAAAAGTGAGCGTCTCGCAATTGGGCCTAACTGTGATGTGTTAATTTTATGTGTCACTGTGTTTTCTCCGTGAGTAGGCTACGTTTTAACGTATTTAGCACTTTAAATTACGTTTTTAGTATGTGCGGATCAAGCTTATTAACATTACTTTTACACATTTAACGTTATATTTTCGCGATTATTATTTGTAACTTTATGAAAAATATAACATTCCTGTTTTAAGGTAAAAGGTGAAACGTTTACCTTGTTTGTAATACTAGCACAAAATGACAATGTAATTACAATGTTATAAAAATTTTTTTTGTATAAAAAAAGTGCGGACTATAACCGCACTTTATTAACAAACGAGAAAATAGGCTTGATTTAGCTGCAACGGATACGGTCAACGGCGGCTTTCCAGCCGTCATATGCATGATCGCGTTCTTCTTTTGTAAGTCTAGGGGTGAAAACGCTATCACTCTTCCAGCACTCAGTTAAGTCATCAATACTCGTAAACACACCAGCTTGTAAGCCTGCAAGAAAGGCGGCGCCCAATGCAGTGGTTTCAGTAATTTCAGGGCGCTCAACTTCTGCACCCAAAATGTCTGAAAGAAAGCCCATTACCCAATCGTTGCGTGACATACCTCCGTCTACACGGATTGTGGTCGGGCGAGCACCATCGCTTTCCATCGCTTTCTGTAAGTCTTTTGTTTGGTAACACACTGACTGTAGACCAGCAGCTACAATTTCGCTAATTCCGGTGTCTCTAGTAAGGCCCAAAATAGCGCCACGGGCGTCAGGATCCCAATAAGGGGCGCCTAGTCCAGTAAAGGCAGGTACTAAAAATACGCCGTTGTCTCGTCTCGCTCGTTGAGCAAGAGCCTCAGTTTCAGCTGCATCGTCAATAAGTTTAAGACCATCGCGTAACCATTGCACGGTAGCGCCTGCCATAAAAATACTGCCTTCTAGTGCATAAGTTGTTTTTCCGTTAAGTCGATAACCTACGGTAGTCAGCAAGCGGTTCTTCGATTGAAGCGGAGCGTCTCCGGTATTAAGGATCATAAAGCAACCCGTACCATAGGTACTTTTTGCCATGCCTTTTTCAAAGCATGCCTGACCCACAAGTGCCGATTGCTGGTCACCAGCAACGCCTTGAATAGGTATTGCTTTCCCCAAAATATTCTCGTCGACAACGCCGAAATCCGCCGCGCAGTCCATCACCTCAGGCAACATGTTCGAAGGAATATTAAAAGTAGATAGAAGGCGCTCATCCCAACATTGATTGTTGATATCGAAAAGCATAGTTCGCGAGGCGTTTGTTGCGTCAGTTTTATGCGACTGCCCCCCGGTGAGACGCCAAATTAGAAACGTATCGACGGTACCAAAAAGCAACTCACCATTTTCGGCCTGAGCTCTTGCGCCCTCTACATTATCTAAGATCCACGCTACTTTGGTTGCAGAAAAATAGGGGTCAAGTAAAAGCCCCGTTGTTTCAGTTATATAGTTTACAAGGCTCTCATCTTCACTAAGCTCCCTACACAACTGCGACGTTCTGCGATCTTGCCATACAATCGCTGGGTAAATGGGTTTTCCAGTGCTCTTGTTCCACACTAAAGTGGTTTCGCGCTGGTTTGTAATTCCAACTGATGCAATATCAGAAGGACTTAAGTGACTGTCTTTAAATACGTTTTTAAGAGTCGCCACGACACTTTCCCAAATTTCCTCAGGGTCATGTTCAACCCAGCCATCATTTGGATATTTTTGAGAAAATTCCTGCTGTGCAACACTTTCAATGCTTCCTTTCGGCGAGAAAATGATACTACGTGAGCTAGTTGTGCCTTGGTCAATGGCAAGTAAATGTTGTCCCATGACGTCACTCCTGAAGATGATTTTTCATAGAGTTTGCATCATTTACACGGGATTAACAACGCTATATTTTCGAAAACGAACATTTGGCTTTCGATTTGGCATGGGAAGTTAAGTTAGTTCAACGTATACTTACCTAAGATTTTCAATAACAACGGTAACGTGATGAACCAAACACAAAGACACGAAAAAATTGTTGGGCTTATTAAGCAACATGGCTTTATGTCGATTGATGATTTGGTCACAGCCTGCAACGTCACACCGCAAACTATCCGACGAGACTTGAACCAGTTAGCTAACGATGGCGTGCTTAGCCGATACCACGGAGGTGCGGGTCTAAATCGAAGTTGGGAAAATACGCCATATCAAGAACGTAAAACGCAAAACAGCCAAGTAAAAGAAAAAATTGCAGAGGCGGTGGCGGCAATGATACCCGACGGGGCCTCCTTATTTATCAACATTGGCACCACTACTGAGCTTATTGCAACAAAGCTCCTTAATCATAAAAATCTACACGTTGTTACCAACAATATTCACGTAGCCACTATTTTATCGGCGAAAGAAGATTTTTCAGTCATTATTGCCGCAGGTGAAGTGCGTTATCGGGATGGCGGCATCATCGGTGAAGCAACCTGTGACTTTATCAGTCAGTTTAGAATGGATTATGGCATTATAGGTATTAGCGGTATCAGTGCAGATGGCGCTTTACTTGATTTTGATTTTCGAGAAGTCAAAGTATCTCAAGCTATTTTGGAACATACTCAACACGTTATCCTGGCAGCGGATTACAGTAAGTTCGAACGTCGCGCTATGGTTGAACAGGGTCACATATCTCAAGTTGATTGTTTGGTGTGTGACAAAACGCCGCCTTCTAGTATTGTTAAGATTATTGACGAGAATAAAATTACGTTTGTAAAAGCCTGATCATAGTCTCGTCATAAAACTCCATCACACTACTTTCCTGCATATATCGGCCTGAGAGCATTAATGTGCTTTCGTTCGTATTATCTTTTATGTCCTTATTCTGACGCTTACATTATCGAAGGTGTTTGCATCCCCGCATACCCCGAATCTCTCTTTTCTTTAATGTTCGAAAATGTTCGTTTTGTGTTGACATGTTTTCTTTTTGGTTGTCAAATAGACAGATGGAACAATGGCCGAATAGGGGCATAACATGAATCAAAATGATCAAACAGATAAAACGGTAGACGTTTTAGTTGTTGGTGGTGGTGTGAATGGCGTGGGCGTTGCGCTTGATGCAGCAGGTAGAGGCTTGTCTGTAGCGTTGTGCGAAAAAGGCGACCTAGCAGGTGCAACTTCATCATCTAGTAGCAAGCTGATTCATGGTGGTCTTCGCTATTTGGAACATTATGAGTTTCGTCTTGTAAAAGAAGCGCTTGCCGAGCGCGAAGTGCTGTTGCAAAAGGCACCCCACATCATGTGGCCACTACGCTTTAGGCTGCCTCATCAAAAGCATCTTCGTCCTGCTTGGATGATTCGTATAGGTTTGTTCCTTTACGATTCGTTAGCAAAGCGCAACGTACTACCGCGTTCAAGAAAACTTTCAACAACACCTGATGGTCCGCTCGTAAACGATATCTCAACGTGTTTTGAATACTCTGATGGTTGGGTTGATGACGCGCGTTTGGTGGTTTTAAATGCACTAGCAGCACAAGATCAAGGTGCAAAAATTTACACAAGAACTGAATGCGTCAGCGCAAAAAAGGAAGGTGCGCTTTGGAATGTTGAACTGAAAACGCATTTAGGGAAAACGTTTACAGTAAAAGCAAAGTCTATTGTCAATGCGGCAGGTCCATGGGCGGTATCGTTCCTAGATCGTTTAGTCGATGTGTTAAATCCAAATGCGATGCGCATGGTAAAAGGTAGTCATTTTATAGTACCTAAACTTTATGACACCGATGAAGCCTATATTTTGCAAAACAAAGACGGACGAATCGTGTTCGTCATTCCTTATGAAGGCGATTTCTCGCTAGTCGGAACAACCGATGAAGACTTCAAAGGAAATCCATCAGATGCTGCTATCTCCGCAGAAGAAACTGATTACCTCATTGATGTGGTAAACAACTATTTTAAGTCGAAAATAACGCTTGATGACATCGTACACAGCTATAGTGGCGTGCGACCGCTTCTTGAAGAGAAAAACGCGTCTGCACAAGAACTAACGCGCGACTACAAAGTTGAGCTAAAAGGTGAACATGGCGCTCCTGTGTTGCTCAACATTTTCGGTGGAAAAATTACCACGTATAGAAAGCTAGCTGAGCATGCTGTTGATAAGTTAGTAACGTGTTTTCCAAAAGCAAAGAAGGCGTGGACGAAAGAAGTACCATTACCAGGTGGTGCGTTTGAAAGCCAAGCTGCATTGGTGAAAAGCCTTATTGCACAGTACCCGTGGTTACCTGAATCTTTGGCCCAACGATATGCAAGACAATATGGATTGTTGTGCAAAAAATTCCTAGGTGATAGCACCTCGGCAGATATGCTGGGCACTGATTTTGGCTCAGGACTTTATGAAGCGGAAGTCGATTATCTAATTGAAAGCGAATGGGCCATGACACTAGAGGATGTCATTTGGCGTCGAACAAAGCATGGCTTGCGTTTAGATGAACAACAAAAAGCGGTGCTTAGTGCCTATATCGAACAGAAAGTAAATGGTTCTGCATCGAGTATTGAAGCTCAAGCAAGCGCTTAGCGCGATTAATCTGTCGCTCTAGTTTTGCATTGAAATTTGAAACGACTAAAGCGACATCGAATTGTCCACATAAAAAACAGGGAAGTTATGTCGCGCATACACTCACAGCCTTCAGAAATTGTATTGATTCGCCACGGCAAGCCGTTATCTGCACATAATGAAAAGGTGGATGCGGCGCAGTACGCAAAGTGGATACGAGACTACAATAAATCAGTACTCGACCCTCATAGCCAGCCTAAAGATAAAGCGCATCTTGATGATAGTTACATAATAACTAGCCCATTACTTAGAGCAAAGTTATCAGCCCAGCACTATGGCGTAACTCACGTCAATGAAGTGTGTTCAGAACTTAAAGAAATGGACATCCCTTATTATCGCCTTCCAATACGTCTTCGCACTTGGCATTGGGTAGTGTTAAGCCGAGCATTATGGTTTGCGGGTATACGGGGGCGATTTGAGAGCTTTCGCTCAGCTAAAAAACGCGTAGCTACGCTGGCAAGTCGATTAGAAGACCTGTCGTTTGAACATAAGCGATTGGTTTTATTTGGTCATGGAATGACGAACTACTTCACACGCAAAGCGCTGATGGCTAATGGTTGGCAGCTTAAGCAAAAAGATAGCGACTTTTGGGGAGTTACTATCATTACGCGTTAATACTAAAGTTATACAGGCTTGTAACTTTATTTGCTTGCAACACTATTGACTTACAGCTTCACTTTTCAGAGTTCGTTGTCAGATTTTTGGTCTTTTTACTCTGTTTTTACGTGTCTCCACATTTACCCCACATAGTTGCTTTACTATGCCTTTTTAGTCAAAAAGACTTGATTCATCGCGTAGTGCAGTTGCCCTAAAAAAACGCGTGAATAAAACATCTTCTTTATATTTAGCCCCCAATGCCGATACACTACTAAGTAATGTGC
>CAYVST010000012.1:0-55918 GCA_964454185.1 uncultured Alteromonas sp. | reverse complement strand
GTTGAAGAACAATCATGCTAGAAAGAATCAGAGAAGGTTCTCAAGGCCCATGGGCAATGGCGATTATCGCGCTCATCGTTTTGAGTTTCGTTTTCGCAGGGGTAGGTAGCTACCTTACCTCTTCAGGCACTACAGCAGTGGCGACGGTGAATGGCGAAGAAATCTCGGCACAAGAACTAGAACGCGCTTATCAAAATCAGCGCGCACAAATGGAATCGCAGTTTGGTGAAAGCATTGCTCAGCTTTTCTCTAGCGAGCAGTACCTAGCGGACTTCCGCAAAAATGTATTGGATCGTTTAATTGCAGAGAAGCTTATTCAGCAGCAAGCCGCTGACATGGGCTTACGCGTGAGTGATAAGCAAATCCGCGAAACTATCACCCAAATGCCTGAATTTCAGTTTGGTGGTCAATTTGATAATGAGCGCTTCCAAGCTATTCTTCGTCAAAACGGTTTCCAAGTAGCTGATTTCCGTGATTACCTCAGAATTCAAATGACACAAAACCAGCTAACCGCTGCGTTAACTAACTCTTCATTTGCTTTAGATGGTGAAGTTGAGCAAGCCAATGCATTGCAGCGTCAAACCCGTGACGCAAAATACGCTATGGTTAATGCCGATGCATTTGCCGACAGTGTTGAAGTGACGGATGCCGATGTTGACGCGTTCTACAATAACAACATCGCTTCATTTGACACACAAGAGCAGATTAAGCTGGCATATGTAAAGCTAAGCGTTGAAGACCTTAAAAGCAGAGTGTCTGTAGATGATGACGCTGTTCGCACGTATTACGACAACAACATTTCCAGCTATGGTAAAGAAGAAGAGCGTCGTGTTTCGCATATTCTTATCGACGCAGGTGAAGATGCTGACGCAGCACGTCAAAAAGCAGAGTCACTTAAAGCAGAATTAGACAACGGCGCTGACTTTGCGGCGTTAGCTGAAGCCAATTCTGATGATACTTTTTCTGCAGAGAACGGCGGTGACCTTGACTTTATAACGCCTGAAATGATGGATCCTGCGTTTGATGAAGCGGCATTTGCGCTGCAAAATGTGGGTGACGTATCGGGTGTTGTAGAAACCGATTTCGGTTTTCATATCATTAAGCTAACGGACCTGCGTGAAGCGCAAGTTAAGTCATTTGACGAAGTAGCGGCTGAGATTCGCGATACGCTGTTATATGACGCGGCAATGGAAAAGTATTTTGAACTGCAAAATACGATGGCGGAAATTGCTTTTGAGGTACCAGACACACTTGAAGATGTCTCTGGCGCAGTAGATTTACCGGTTCAAGAAACCGAATTGTTTAGCCAAAACACCGCGCCTGCTGAACTCAGCGCGCCAGCACTTCTAGAAGTTGCGTTTTCTCCTGAGCTTATTGAAGAAGGCCTTAACAGCGACATTATTGAGTTAGATGATGAGAACATCGTAGTTGTGCGTGTAGTTGAGCACTTGCCGCAGCGCACGCAGTCGCTCGATGAAGTTCGCGCAAGTATTGAAGCGTCAGTTAAAGCGGAAAAAGCCAACGAAGCGGCAGAAGCATGGGTATTTGAAATCGCGCAAAAAGTTCGCGCTGGTGAAAGTGTAGACGATATTCTTGCTGCTAAGTCTGTTACATGGGAGACCGCTGCTGCTGTGCCTAGAGCGGGCGGCACATTGGCACGCGCGATTGTAGACACGTTGTTCTCGCTAGCGCTTGAAGGCGATGACAAAGTTGATGTGGCAACAACAGCAAGCGGTGATGTTGCAATTGTTGAATTAGAAGCCGTTAATCCAGCGCCAGTACTAGAAGCTGAACTAGGCGAAAGCCTGAGGCAGCGTCTTGCTCAGGTGGAAGGCCAACGTCTATATCAACAGTATGTAGACGCATTGCGCGCAAAAGCTGATGTGACCGTATCAGCAGCGTTGTAAAGCTAATAAACCTGGCATAGGGCGCATTTGGTGCTATGCCTTAATGTTTAAAAAAAGCCCTTCTTTTATTGAAGGGCTTTTTTGTGTCTCTTAAATATTATGATGTAAAACGTATATGATAAGCAGCCGTTGCGGGGGGGAAGGCGCCCTAACGGGTTAGAAACATCATGAGTGTGTAAAATGCGGCGATGATACCGGACAATACAAAAATATAAAGAAACCCCTGCTTTCCTTGTTCTAGCGTATACTTGTTGGCCTGTAGATAACCGAACCATAACAACGAGAGTAGTAGCGGAATAAGTACAATAATTTTTATCATATCAACACCTTAATACGAAACGCTTTAATAGCATTAGTTATAGCAAGCGTTGTAAGCAAATACCATTAAGTTATCTTGATCTTCCCCTTTTCTGTCATTGCTTTGTAGTAAAAGTGTTATTGCCCTGTCACTAAGAATTTATCTAATGGTGTAAGCTAAAGTTAATTGATGCAAGTGCCATGTCTATTCAATTTTTACCTCAAATCCAACACACTCGAAGTATTCATTTTGCTGAAGTGCTTATGGCAAGAGAGTCCATTACTCCTGTCGACGCAGGATGCCAAACCTATTTGATGCACCGATTGAAAAAGCTTGGGTTTGTGTGTGAAAAACACAACGTTAATGGAGTCAAAAATCTCATTGCTCGATGGGGTAATGGCCCTTGTCATTTTGCTTTTTCCGGCCACACCGATGTCGTTCCTCCAGGGCCGCTTGATAAATGGAAATCCCCACCATTTTGCCCTGTTATTAGCCAAAACAAATTGTACGGTAGGGGCGCCGCGGATATGAAAACGGGTATTGCGGCCATGCTGGCTGCAACCGAGCGAGCGATTACTTCGATAAATCCTGCTGACGTGACCTACTGGTGGCTTATTACCAGCGACGAGGAAGGTGAAGCGCAGTGGGGCTCCCGTTGGATCAAGGAAACATTAGACCAGCGAGGTATCGTTTTAGACATGTGTTTAATTGGAGAGCCAACCGCCTCTAGTTTCACCGGTGATACAATAAAGATAGGGCGCAGAGGCTCGCTGTCTGGCACGATTACAGTGTCAGGAAAGCAAGGGCATGTGGCTTACCCTAAAACTGCGATTAATGCCATCCACAAGGCTAGCAACATCGTTCAAGCACTTACACACTATGCATTTGATACAGGGACGGATGATTTTCCCGGTACGACGTTACAAGTAACGCATATGGATACGGGAAGTTTTACCGATAATATTGTCCCCAGTGCTGTGCGTATAGAGTTTAACGTGAGGTACTCTTGGCAATTCAATGAAGAAAGCTTAGCGGCGCTTCTAGCGCGTCTTGTCAATGAGGCTGATGAGACGGCGGATTTGTGTTATTCAAGACCTTGCGAGTCTTACTTGAGCAAGCCACACCACGAGGGCAACTGTTTAATTTCCAATGTGGAAAAAGCTATTAAATCTGCAACTGGAAAATACCCTGTAGTGAGTACATCTGGCGGAACGTCTGATGGGCGTTTTTTTGCAAGTGCTCATACGCAGGTTGTTGAAGTCGGCGTTCCCAATACGACAATTCATCAAATCAATGAACATATCCATCTTTCTGATTTAGTGACGCTTGAGGACATTTACACTGACGTTTTAAAGCAACTGGGCAACCCGAAATACAACCCTTAACACAACCTGATAGCTAAACCGAGAGCTTCTTAAAAATCTACGCGGTATCAGCCTTTATAATGCAGTTAGCATACAGCGCGATGTCTTGGGACGCGATGTTATGGGAAAAGTGTCAACTATGTTGAGTGGAAACAAGCCGCGCTGATAGAAGGTATCAGCGCGTTTTTTCAATCGAAGCGTTACGCAGTTTCTTTTAGGTCGCAGTGTTCTAGATAACGTCTACGCTTTTTCTCGGTAAGCGCAAGCATGTCTACAACCACTAACCCATCTATACAATCGTTAAAATCTGGGTCTACATTAAAACCTAAAAAAGCCACACCGCCTTCTTTCGCTACTTCTGAGTACTGCTTATAAAGCGTAGGTATATTCACACCCATATTGGCAAGTAAGTGCTTTAGTTGAGTGAATTCAGTTTTATAGTCTTTGCCTGTAAACGTGTGGAGAACATCTTGGGTAATTTGATAGGGGCGCTTACAGGTTGCCTCTCCAAATTTAGCGGGAAAATACGTTGAGTAAAACTGCACAATAAGGTCTTTGGCTGGTTGTGGATACGCGTTGCTTAACGAAACGGCACCAAACAAATAACGATATTTGGGATAGCGGCTTAAGAACGCACCAATGCCAATCCACAAATAGTCTAAACTGCGCTTGCCCCAATAGCGTGGCTGTACAAAACTACGACCTAATTCCAACCCTTCTGAAAACAATGTGTCATTCTTATCACTGTAATCAAATAGCGTTGCTGAATAGAGGCCTGTTGGATGATTTGCTTGCGTAAGTAATTCAGCATCGCCAAATCGATAAGCGCCTACAATTTCAAGGTCGGCATCATCCCACAATACAAGGTGATAATAATGAGAGTCATATTGGTCTATATCACGGCGTTTGTTTGTTCCTTCACCTACGGCCCTAAATGCAACTTCTCTTAAGCGACCAATTTCGCGCATGACTGGGGAACAGTTCTTGTGTTGATACAAGTATATGGATTTCCCATCCCCAGTTCGCCCAAGATGTTCACATTGGCGAATGGCCCTTGCCAATTCTTTTCTGTCTTCTGGCATAGCAATAGAGGCTTGCGTGTCAAAAACCCCTTTTTTATTACTGCCAATTTTATAAAGGTGACGTTTAAATAATTTCACTTGTTCTTTTAGCGGTATATTGGTTTGGTTGTAAGATTCAAATGGTATAAGTTCACCAATACGCATGGGGAGGTGTTTTCGTCGTTGCTTAAACATTTCTTTTACAAGTAATGCCGTTGCCAGAGGTTTGTAAACCATAGACACGCCGTAAAACAAAGGGCTATTTTTCGCATCAATATAAACAGGAAGGATAGGGGACTTTGCTTGACGCGCGATACGCAAAAAACCTGAATGCCAGCGTGTATCCCTTACGCCTTGTGGGCGAAGACGAGATACTTCGCCCGCTGGGAAAATCAAGATGGCCCCATCGCTATTTAGGTGTGACTGAATAGCTGATAAATGCTGCTTGGGTGTACCACCTTGCATGTTGTTTACAGGTAGTAACATGTCATGTAATGGCTCAATCGCCATTAGCATTTGATTGGCAACTACCTTTAAATCATGACGTACTTCACTGACCAGCTTAATCAATGCTAACGCGTCGAGAGAACCGATTGGGTGATTGGCAATAATCACTACTCGACCTTCACTGGGAATACGTTCTTTCTCGACATCACGCGTCGAGTAGCTAATGTTGAAATACTCTAGTACTTGCTCAACAAAATCGATGTCTTCATAGTGCGGATAGGTTTCACCAAACTCAGTTATCTCTTGTTCGTGAAGCAGGTGTTTCAATACAAACGAGAGTGATTTAAAGAGGATAGGGTTACTCGCTACCTGAGGGTAATGTTTGTTCAGTACATCGTTTACAGTAAACATAGTGCCTGTTTATCTTTATACATTTTGGCGAACAATAGCAGGCCAATATGACGCTTTTTACACAGTTTAATGGCAGTTATTTGACAATGTTAACAACTTGTAACTGCGCAAAAGCGCCTTCATGATTTTAGTTAAGCGGCTTTAGACCGTGGTTTTTTAACGTCTAACTGCGTTACGTTAGCGCGTTCAACGGTGTCTAGGTAATGGATAAGCGAAAGGTGACCTTCCTGATCTTCAGCCAGGGCGCTACAGTTTTCAACCCAGTCTCCGTCGTTAACGTAATGAATACCATCTTCCATTGTGCTTTCTGGGTGGTGAATATGGCCGCATACCACGCCATCAAGCCCCATTTCCTTAGCTCGGTTGCAGCATGCTTGTCTATAGCGAGAGATAGCTTCGTTAGCGCCTTTAATGTGTTTTTTGATATAGCCTGCCAAGGACCAATATTCGCGCTTGCGCCACGCTCGAAAGCGGTTGAATTCACGGTTTAGGAACAGCAATAGGTCGTACCCCTTATCACCAATCCATGCATGGAACTTACCCATGGTAACGTCGCCATCAAACTGGTCGCCATGTAACACCAGATAGCGTTTTCCAAGGGCTGTGGTATGAACTAATTCGCGTTCTATTTCTATATCGCCAAATGCCATACCGGCATAGGACTGGATGGGCTCGTCGTGATTACCCGGCAAATAAACAACCCGGGTTCCTTCTTGGCTCATTTGCATAAATTTATGCATAACCTGGTTGTGTGTTTTTGGCCAGCGAAACTGCTTGGTCATTTGCCACATGTCGACGATATCGCCTACAAGATATAACGTGTCTACTGTAATACTGTCTAAAAAGGAGAGTAAATACTCGGCCTTACAATCTTTGTTACCCAAATGGATATCAGAAAGCCAAAGCGTGCGGTAGTGTGTTTTTTTCATTAGCGAAGTCCCAAAGCATTGCCTTGGAACGCCACTATAGAAGAGCTAATTGACAGTTCGGTGACGCTAGGTTGACCATTGTGTGACATATCTTGTGGGAATGCGGAACTATTTTGAAAATTTAATAATAAAAAGGATGAAAAGTAATTTATAACTCTGTACCCTTCCGCACTTCAAGGATGAAGCTGGTCACGTACAGGGTAGTACAGTCTCGCATATGTATTGTCCATTCTCGACGTTTTCTTTTTTCATCCTTTGTTTTTTCGTTAGTTAAATCTGATATTAAGGATGTATCGTGAAGATCAATAAAAAACTTGCTCCTATTCCTCTTTTTGTTTCACTTGCGCTTACAGGCTGTATTGAAGTTGATGATGACAGCAACGATGGTGTTGTTGATGCGCTAAATCAACAAAATGCCGTGCTCGAAGAACAGAATAACTTGCTGGCTGAGCAGCTTGAGAATAGTGAAACCGCAGTAACGCTCTCTGGCTTGGTGGTAAGCGCTGATTCAGAAATGCCAGTCGATAATTTATTATTAACAGTATACAAAGGTGCCTCGATACTTGTTGAAAATCTTGAAGCAGAGGAAGGGCGATTTGAAATTGAAAATCTTCCTGCAAGCTCTGATTTAACTATCGTAGCATCGACTTCTGATGACAGCTACGTTAGTCGCGCGTTCTTTATAACGACGCGTTCAGTTAACTCTGGTGAAGCTTTCGATGACATCGGTACGCTAAAGATTTCTAAACCTGTAAACGTTAAATTCAGCATCACGAACGTGGATACAGGGTTAAATGTTGCTGGGCTATCATTTACTGGATTTTCATATTTAGGTAACGCTACGAGCAACGTTGGTGAATTCGCACACCAATCAACGTACTTAACAGAAACAGAAGAGTATGAAATTACATTACCTAGAGACTTCAATGTAACGTTGCAAGCAAACATTGATTTTGACGATGATGGCGTTGCCGATTATTTGTCTACACCTTCAGACAGCATAGGTATCGCTGGTGAGAACCTGTTTATCTATCGAGCAAGCAGTTTCCAACAGTCTGAGTTGCAACTCAGAGACAATGTACCAGTTTTACCAGAGCAAAAGTCATTAGCAATTACACTTATTGATAGCGCAGGTAACGTGTTAAGCGATGCGACGTTTACCGCAGACATTGACGACGAAGCGTTTGATTCATCCTTTAATGCGGAAAGCCAACTCCACGAATTGACGGTTCCGTTTGACAATTACGTAGATTTAGAAATGCCTTCTTTTTCGATAGGTGATACCACTTATTCGTCTGGAAACATAACTTTGCGACGAGAAACGGTGAATGGGACTGACCAAACGCGTATTCGAGTGTCAGGCTATGGGTTTAGCAGCAATACCTCTTTTTATATTAATGATGAAACATCATTAAACCTAGTGCTTGTTGCTAGAGAAGTGGAGCCTTTCTCGTCACTCGAAGTCATTACCAAGACACTTGATCGAGACAGCTATGAATATTCTGTTTTTTATAATGAAGCGGTAAGTATTGCGGATGAAGAAGTAAGCCTTACTTTCCAAGATATTACAGTTACACGTGGTAATGATTCGGACAGTGACGGCGTTCCTTTGGGCTATACTTATGTTGAAAGAGTCACGCAAGAAGTAGCCGTTACATCAAGCCCATCATTGGGAGGAATTAAGCAAACGTTCTCGCCAGCAGAGACTCTACGTGGAAATACGTCTTATGAGTTTAATATTGGGCAAGTGATGCCGCTTGCCGGTGGCGCGTCTACAACAGTTCATAATGATGATTTATCGTTTACCACGGGACCCAGTGAAGAGAATACGTTTAGTATTAATGATGTTACCGTAGACAACACTAATTACTACACAAATGGAACCATCATTGTAAATGAAAACTCCGCAGGGGAGCCTAATACTGCCGTTAATAATGCAGGTTCAGTTCGTTTGATGTTGCCTGTTACTCTTGAGTCACTTAACTTTCTCAATATCACATTTCAAAGCTACACAGAAGGTGAAAACTCGTTCGATTTTGTGAGACGTATGGAAATTGTAAGGGACGAATATGTTAGCGTTAGTCGCTATTTTGCGCTTACAGTGGCGGCAAACGAAAACGTTGATTCTAACTTCTACGTTAACGAACTGCGTGGTAGTGCAATAGAAGATGGTACTTACACATACACAACTAATACGAACTTGTACATGGGAGACAACACCGCGGAAATGCCTTCAACGGTAACATTCTTCTACGAGTATCAAACCAAAGATGGAATTAATGAATCGGGCACGTTGACATTGCCTGTACAGTAAATGCGTATTCGTAACTAATGCACTTATTAAAAGGCTGATGTGACTCATCAGCCTTTTTCGTTGAAAGTTGATTGCCTCAATTCAATGCCTGTTGATCAAAATGATTATCAGGGATGCCTAAGAAAAGGTCCTAGTTAGACTAACGTAGTCTTGTTTGTTTGTGTTGAAGAAAATTATAATTTTATAGCCGTTGACAGAAAAACAATTTAATAGCACTATTCGCACATCTCGAAAGGACTCGCAATGATGTAAAGCGACTAAGGAACACTTCCTAACCGTTTCTCTTGTACGTAAACGGTGTCTTCAAATAATTCATTTTTCGACCTTTCTCTTTTAATAGTGACTGACTAAACAATAAAAGCGTACCCTGAGCTTGGTACTTTTCAATAGTCAGTCTTTTTTGTTTAGTTAAGTCTGAGACACTTAATTAGTAAAGCATTTAAAGGGTTGTTAGCAACATAATGATGGTAATGCACGTTCAAACGAACTGAAAATATCGGTAAAAGCGTTAGGTATTTTTAGCATCACAAACTCTTTTAAGAGCGTTTCGTCTCGCCACGCGAGGCTTGATGCATCAGTTTATAAATGGATCGACTGGACTCGCCAGCAGTAGAATCAAAACAGGGAATCTATTATGACCACACATTCGTCGGAGACAAGTTCATTCACATCAAACATGATGGCTTGTTCTTCATTCTTGAAATCGCTATTTCTGTCTATGTTGTTAGTGACGTCATTTATGGCTAAATCAATGACAACTACCGAAATTCAAGCAAGATGGACCGAATCCGGAGGCAGTGATTCTAGTTCTGTCGATAACCCTCGATTCTTACTTGATGTAGAGAGCGCTGGAGCAGTTGTTATTTCGTCGGCGTCTGCTCAAGAAGCCGTTGTTTTTGTTATTGACAACAACGCAACTGAGACAATAGTAGAGTCAAGTTTTGATGGTGAAAAATTTTTCCTAGAAGAAGAATTTGTATTAGATGCCGGTATATACACCATTGTTGTTGGTACAAAGAGTGAGGGGGCCGAAGGTTTCTTCACCGTGAGCGCTGCGGGCGCAGATCTCGATTATTTCCCAGATGAACCTGTCAGTGTACAAAATACGTTTTCTGCCTCAAATTCGTTGGGTGGTGATGCTGGTCCAGTTCCTGAGTTAGTACTTCTTCCCGAATACGTTAAACAAAAAGAAGTAAACGCTGAGGTTCAAACACTCGGCTTTTCACTTTTAGGTGACTCAATCGATATGAGTTCCGGGTCAGTAAGCATCGAACATACCGATGTATCATTGCCAGGAAATTTCCCAATCGAAGTGGCTATTAGGCGTTCTAAAGTTAGTCAGTTTCCATTCCCTCATAAAGATGAAGTTTCCCAGGCTACGCTAGAAGCACTTGGCGCGCCAGCTTACCAGAAGTCATATGCTTTATCTGATTGGAGTTTAGCGGTTCCTAAAATTACAAAAATTCATGCAGCAGAAAACCCTTATGTTGATGGAGAGCGAATTACAATGTGGTCAGGAGCCGCTAATTTCTGTATGGGGAATTCGACTGGCCCAAGGACACTTTATGCATCAGACGTTAATTTTGGTGAGCAAATGTCGATGGAGTATTGGCATTATTCTGAGGGCATGAACTTGAATGTTCCTGGTCAAGGTTCTAAAAAGTTACTTGATAAAGCGTCAGATAGCGGGATGTCATGGCCGGAAAACACCATTAAGGTCACTAAGGATTACTGGTATGCGAGCTGTTTAGAACTTGGGGGAGGCGTAAATGGTTTAACAGTTACGTCACCTCAAGGGCACAAATACATCTTTGATAAGTTTGTATATCGCCCCATTGTTGGTCAGCCTACAACCGTTGTCATCAACTCAAAATCACTTAATAGTATTCAGCCTCGAGTAGTGAGTACGCTATTGGCAACGCGTGTAGAAGACGCGCTAGGTAATTGGGTAGGGTACGAGTACGACGATGCGGGATGGCTAGAGCGTATACATAGCAGTGACGGTCGCGAACTTAAAGTTGAGTACTCAGAGGATACTGGATTAGTTGAAAAAGTAGAGGTTGTTGCAGGTGTTGATAGTAGTGTTGGAACTCGAGCCTGGACATACAGTTATAAAAGTGAAAATGGAAATACCTATCTTGAAAAAGTAACGCTACCCGACGGTAGACAATGGGAAATGGATATTTCTGTTTCGTTAGATGCAAACTCTGCTCACGACTGTGAAGCGCCGAACAAAACATGGAGCATTACCCATCCAAACGGAACTGAAGGGAAATTTACGTTTTCAGAGAAGCGCCACAAGAAAACCGTAAACCCTGGCATTATTGATCAAACAAAAACTGCCACCTGCAAAAAGTGGGACGGTGGTGTGGACAAGCGCGTAAATTACTACGATGCAATGTCGCTCGTTACTAAGTCTATTACCATTCAACCAAATGAAGTATTTAATTGGACATATGATTACTCTGAAGAGGCGGAGGGTGACAAGTGGACGGAAGTTGTTGAACCATCTGGATACAGCGAGAAGCACTATTTTTACTATGACGCTCAGTTTGAAGGTTTGCCGAAAAAAATTGAAAGGCTTGATGAAAGCAAAAATGTACTAGAAGAGGTGAATTACACGTACACACCAGAGGGTGCCCTTGGGGGATTTGGTTTGATGAACCAAAATGCAAATGTACATACTTTACCTAGGCACAATTTCGTGACAACGACTAGCCGATTTGATATCGAGGGCGTCGAAACTCAATATATGCTTGTAAATCGCTATAACAGTGATTACACCGATACAGAATATAGTTTTGGTAATCCCGTAGAAATAGAAATGGAGCAAGGTACAAATCAAAAATCGTATCTTGTGGAGTATTTTCATGATGTTGAACATTGGAAGCTAGGTCAGCAAAAGAAGGTTTCAATAATCGATGGGGAAAGTCCTGTTACATTATTCGAAATGACATATAGCAGTGTGACGGCCAGCAATGAAGGCGTTAGCTATGATATTGACTTGCCTTCTTTGGAGAAACGCTACGGTGTTTGGGTTAAGGAGCTTAGTGAGTACCACCCAGATGGAAACGTAAAAAAAGTAGAATTCAATACTAAAGCAAGAAGAAACGCTAGCACGCTAAGTGATGAAAACGTTTATGTTGAATTAAACAACTATAAACGAGGAGTAGCGCAGACAGTATCTACTTTCGAGCGACTAAGTGACAGCAGCAAGGTTATGTTTAGCCAAGTAATTGATGCCAATGGTTGGGTGACAAGCCAAACCAACGGTAATGGTGTTACCACTAACTATGGCTATGACCTTGCGGGTCGAATTAGATTTATTGATTTGCCCGAAGACAGTGATTCAGGTATTGATTGGTTAGATAGCATTTACGTGTGGGATGATGCGAGCAACAAGCGCACATTGAAGCGTTGTGCGCTAAATAGTGAGAACACGGATTGTGAGGGTAATGCAAGTTTCATCACCGAAGAACAGTATGATAGCCTGTTGCGTTTAAAACTTGTAAACAATACCGATGTAGACAATAACTTAACTCGTTATAAAAACTATAAGTACTACAAGACCAATTTAGTCAAGTTTGAGTCGGTATGGTCAAAAAGTAGAACTGAAAATGTTGGTACATACACAAACTACGATGCTCTTGGGCAAACTTTGAGTGTAGAAGCACCAGGTTCTGGAACGGTAACGTCAGAGTATCTGTCAGATAATAAAATACGTGTTACTGATGGTCGTGGTAATGAGACTACCTATTCATATCGCGCATATTCAACACCTAGTTTTGAAGTGGTAGAAAAAATAGAGTCACCTGAAAACGTTACTACTGATATTGAAATCGATATCTACGGCAATGTACTTAGCATCGTACAAGCTGGGTTAGATGCCGATGGAGAAGAGGAAAGCTTTACAGAGTTTAGGGCTTATGACACCAGAAATCGCTTATGTAAAATTAGTAGAAATGATGTAGGGCAAACAGTTTTTTCATATGATGATATGGGTCGGGTTGTTTGGCAGGTAGAGGGCACACCAACTGGAAGTCCTAATTCATGTGCCGCAAGTGTAAATGATGAAAACAAAACGTTGTTCACGTACGACAACCGTGGCGACGTGTACACCACTACCTATCAAGGTGAAGAGAGTTTTACTCGCACTTTCACGAGAGACAATAATGGTAACGTGACGGCGCTGCGCTCGGGGCAAACAACACAAACTTACAAGTTCAATGATTTGGATATGCTTGTGGGCGAGACGCTTCAAGTACCTAACAAGTCACTCACTTTGTCGTATGGCTACAATTCGATGGGGCATAGGAACAGTATAACTTATCCCGATGGTGATACGATTACTCTGTCTCCGAATGCGTTTGGCGAGCCAACAGAGGTGAAGAGGGGAATTCGTTCACAATCTGGTGGCTCATCTACTTCTGCATTTACATATGCGAAAAATGTTAAGCATTACCCTACGGGAACAATTGATAGCTTTGAATATGGCAATGGTTATCAGCATAAGACTGAACTAAACGATGATATGCTGCCTGCTCGCATAAATGACCACATTGATGGTAGCGCAGTACTTGATATGTCTTATGGCTATGACAATAACCAGAATGTATCTAGTATCACCGACAGTGTGAACTCGTTATTCTCGTATAGCGCACTGGTGTACGACGGACTTGATAGATTAGTTTCAACTGAGAATGCTAACGGTGTGACTAACAATTCAATGACCTATGACTCATTTGGTAATATTACCTCGTATGCCACACCAAGCCAGAGTTTGACTTATACATATGACAGTAACAATAATCGTCTAGAACGTGTATTCAATACAAACACCGGTGCGTCCGTTAGAGAGTTTGACTACGATGAGCGTGGTAACGTTGTTGACAACGGTAAACACAGTTTTGGTTTTAACCGCGCAAACCAAATGATTTCAGCAGGTTCAAATAGCTCGTACATGTACGATGGGCACAATAGAAGAGTTGTGAAGCAGTCACAGAGCGATGTTGAGTACAGTATGTATAACCTAGAGGGTAAACTACTTTATCGAGAAAGCGAAGATGGCGGAATAAACTATGTTTATCTAGGCTCGAGGCTAATTGCTAAAGATGGTTTTGGCCTTGAAAGTGCGGGCGAGCAACACTACCGTCCTTATGGCGAAAGCATTGAAGGCGAAAAAAATGACGTGGGTTATACAGGTCACAAATTCGATACTGATATCGGCCTAAGTTATATGCAGGCACGATACTATGATCCAGTCATAGGTCGTTTCTACTCTAATGATCCTGTGGGTTGGACACCGAAAAACCCTGTCATGTCATTCAACCGCTATTTATATGTGAATAACAACCCGTATAAATATACTGATCCAAATGGTGAGTTCTTAAATTTTGCAGTTAAATTTGTAGCAGATGTTGCTTTAGGTGCTGCGCTCAATTACGCAGAGACTGGCTCACTTGATCTTGGTGGTGCTGTTACTGATGCAGCAGCAGGTGCATTAAATCCGGCTAAAACCCTTCAAAAAGCCAAACGACTGGCTAATGTGATGAAAGGTGGAGGCAAAAATAGCCCTTGTCCATTGAGCTGTTTTGTTGCTGGTACTGAAGTGCTTACGAAAGAAGGACACAAGGCAATTGAAGATATATCTGTAGGTGATCTAGTTTGGGCCAAAAATGTCGAAACAGGTCTATCAGAATGGAAGCCTGTAACTCATAAATGGATAGTCGAGGACAAGGAAATATATGAAATTGGTATTACTACAATTGACGGCAGTTATCAGAATATTGAAGCAACTGCTAGTCACCCATTCTATGTAGTAGGAAAAGGTTGGATAAAGACAACAGACCTTAAACTTGGTGACAGAATGGTCGATAATCAAGGAGTACCAATTACTGTTACTCTGTTGCGAAATACCAACAGAAAAGATACAGCTTACAACTTTACAGTAGCAGACTTTCATACTTACTATGTAACTGAGCAGAATGTTTTAGTCCATAACTGTAATAAAAGGTCTGGTTCGAGCAAAAACGAAGCTCATGGTGATGGTGGACGTGCCATGACTAAAGCTGAAAAGCAGATTGCAGACTATGAATCGCAAATGGAAGGAGCAAATAAGAAAACCAGGAAGGTGTTGCAGAAAAAAATCCAGCGAGTTCGCGAAGATGCTCAGAAAAAAGAAAAAGGTGAGAACCATTCAATGAAAAATAAGGGTTAATAGGCTGTGGAACTTACTCCAGGTACTGGGCTAGAGAAAATTAAATTTGGTATGACTGAGCCTGACATTATTGCGATGTTGGGAGAACCAAGCATAAGCGAATTAATTGAATATAGCCCAGCTGAAAAGGAAAAGTCTTCAAAGCTCTACTATCACAATGTTCAAATTTATCTGACATTTGATTTTGAAGATGAATATAAGTTAGGAACCATAACTATAGTTGGACATGGGCACACGTTGTTCGGAAGAGACCTATACAATTTGCCACTTGAGAGTGTAAAACGCTTCATTACAAAAAAAACTGGAGAAATTCCTAAGTATGATGATTGTACTAGTGATGAGAATAGCCCTCTAGAGTGTTTAGAACATGATGGATTGGCAATTTTATTTTGGTTTAAAAGCGGTAACTTGGAAAGAATGGAATGTAGTTACTTTTTTGAGCCAGATGGCGAAACCATCATTTGGCCTACGATTTAGGTGATGATTTAACATTTAAGCCTCGCTGTTGCGGGGCTTTTTTATGCTTCGATCTGAAGGTAGTGAATTATTTTTTCTTAGGATACGGACGTACTCATAGGGGGAAGATATGCTGTCGGAAAATCAAAATGAAGGAAACATAGAAATGACATTACCACAAAGCACCCCGACGGAATTTTGCAAAGCTTTCATTCGACGAGAACTGAAAAGTTACCAAGGTGAGCAACCAATTTGTATGAGTTACTGGCCTATCTTGGAGCGAATGATTGAACGCGCAGAAGAGTTAGAACGTCCATTTTGCGAGTTAATTGATAGATTTGGTTACGCTGATAAATTTGAAGGTTATCCTCCTGAGAACTCCTATATATGGTTAATACTCGAACATATTTGGTTTAGTGCAGATTTCAGTAAAAATGAAGTTATGAAAGCACGAAGTGACTTTAAGGAGCTAAATGGGCTTGGGGAAGATATTGTTGAATTGGCATCTGAGCTTGCATCTAAACTCCGTAAACGAGCAGAACTTTTCGAAACTAGTGGCTTTTCTAAGCCAGAATATCAGTTTATTGACGGCTTATTCGATATGGCTAGCGAGGGCAATTATTTATATGAATCTCACGTATCAGAAAAACTGAAATCACTGACTTATCAATACGACCTGAAATACTGGCCGAGCCTTGCCGATTTGGTATCAGCCATAGGACAGTTCGAAGATGCGCAACCTTATCCCACGCATTGTCAATTTCCAGAGCATGTAATTAATGGGCGGCAATCTGACTTTAAAGACTATGTAATTGCTTTTGACGAAAAGTTTGATGAGATAAATGATTTACCAACTAACTTTCGATTTAGTAATGAAGCAATGGCAGATATTATTAACGTTGTCCTTGATTTACCAGACACCAAAATTGCCACAGGTGAAGCAATCAGAGTTATAAGAAATCGCTACAGCAACAAAGCCAGATGAAAAAAGCAAAGAAGTATTTTTTTGGCGGTAGCTAAACAATAGCTCTACTGCCTTAACTACAGAATTGCTGCTCTAAATTGGCAAGTTCATTAATACAGCTTCCCAATTAGGATACTCTTTATGTCCAAAGTGAATGAGTTGCCCTTCAAAGAATTCTTGGCCTCTACCGCTGGCGTGGTCGTCAATCAATATATCGCCTTTCAGTAAACCTTTGTGACTGCAAATGATGAGATTGTGGGTCATTTCGTAACCGAATTTATCTTCGACCCAAAGTCTTTTTTCTGTATACGACAAAGGGTTTTTCGTTGATGGTGCGGTAAGTATGTAGACTTCAACATTCGTTTTTTTCTTTAGCTGTTCTACTGCTGCTAAAGCGCCATCCATTGGTTCTAAGCTTCGAAAAAAGCCAGGTACACTTTGCGGGAAAGGATTGTCAGGATTTTTCTGTTTGTGCTCTTTGATTTTTGAAGAGTAATCACACAACACATCGTCCATGTCGATATAAACTGTCAGCATGTCGTCTACTCCGAAATTATTCAACGCCCAATATTATGGGCTGACAGTTTACTCGAACGATAGCTTTTTTTCGCGTAATTATCATAAGCGAGGTCGAAAGCAGCTCGACTTAGCTTGATAACGTAGTGCTTTTTTCAATTGCAATATTCTCCTTATAGGCAAGAAAGAATGATCAAGTATTGAAGCTGAGGTCAATTAGTGATTATTCACAATAGTGAAAAAAAGCACTATTAATGACAGATATCCGACACAATAGTGGAAAAAAGCAATATTATGGCGAGGCAGTACAAATAAAACTCCCTATGTTTATCCGCAAAAAATACGCATGTTCAATGCGATACTGGTTTATTTTCTCCTCTTTTTACCTAGATAATAAACCACTATAAAATTATTTCCTTTAATATTAGTTGGTTACGCGTTCCACATTTGCGCTTAGATTAAAAAGCGGCGGACGTTTTTGGGGCGGATAGTTGGTATCAGGACAGTGTGCTGTTTTTAGGAGTACCACATTTATGGAAAAGCCGTTCCATTTCGACTGGAGTTTATGGTCACTTTTATAAGAATTGGTGGTTCAAACTAGTCGGAAAATCCACGTGGAAATTCCGTTAGAACAAGCCAATTCTTCCATTTATTTAACACTGGTGATTCCATTCTGCTAGGAACATTGTTTCCGATAAAGTGGAGCATTCAACTATGACATGCGTCTTAGTGTTACTTTGAGAGCGTCAGAGTCTGTGAGGTTCTGCAAGTTGGTTTCATCTGTTTTGAACAATTGCCAGGTCAATTCGTGAAGAGTTAAGTTGGATACATGTGATAAAAAAGTTTGCTCATTCAAACTATTTATATGATTTGGCAATTTGAGTTTTGCATAGTCGGCCAAAATAGCATAAATCGACAGCACGTCTTCAAAAGATGATAGTGATTTCACATTAGACAAATAGTTAGGAAAAGAGTTAACTGAAATATCTAACTTAGTTGATTCTTTGCGTGGTAATCCGAATGGAGGGGTATAGTTCATGCACTTATTATCGCTAAACAAAGGGGTGACTTTCTTCAACAATTTGAATCCACGTTTTACATCCTTCGAGCCTTTTCGATAAAACATTCGCACCAAGAGTTTTAGTGTGGACATGTCATAAAGGTTATCTTCATAAACGCGCTGTTTATTCTTGAAAAACAGATGAGAAATTAAGACTGAAGACAAAGCGTCTAAATTGCTGTTTGGTTTAACAGTATGAAGAGGCTTTGGAGATAAAGCAGTTTTATCTCTGTTTAATAACAGTTGCTGGTATTCCGAAGGTAAACGCTCAACTAACGGAAGCAACTCAAAAGGCTCTATTTTTGGGATATCTAGTAGTTGCCAAATTGGGTGATAAATTACTCTGACTGTACCAGGCAACAAAAAATCAACCCGATTTATTTCTTGGTCATTTCTAACCCGCTGTCCATTGAATTTGTTATACCAGTATTTTGATTTAGTTTTGTAGGCTGGATCTCTTGAATCACCTAACTCTTGTAGTCTGATTGGTAAATGATTTATCGAATTAGCACCCGACCTCTCTAGGATTTCTCCCGCCCAATATTGAGTCGCTAACATTTGAGTGTCAGCTTCCAATCGAGAGTAGATTTCAAACTCGTAAAAGCGTTTCATGACGTTGTAGAACTATTGCCCCGCCCCTCAAGAAAGTTAATAAGTTCATAACTATCAATCCATTGAATTTTCCATCTTTTGTAAAAGAGTGTGCTTATACCCTTTCAAATACCAAGGAAATTTACCAAGGAGATTATAGTCTTTATGTCGCAGCTTGTCTTATACATAGGATTCAGCATGAGTGAGGAAGAAGTTGAAGCTCTAGCTAGTCAGCTAGAAAAAGATCTGTTGCAAATGTACGGAAGTCCAATCTTATCAGGCTCCGAATTACAAAAAGCAATGGGATACAAAACCATAGACGCTTTACGTCAAGCTGTAGTGCGAAAAACGATACCTATAGCAGTATTTACTCTTCCGAACAGGAGAGGAACACATGCTCTGGTCAAGGATATCGCAATTTGGCTGGCGGAAAATGCAAGAAAAAATGAGGAAAAGAAATGATGTAACAGAAGCAAAAAAAGCCCGACAGAAAAAACTGCAAGGCTTCTATGTTAAATCGAAATTGCCGCTTCGATTCTTCAAGAATAGTTGCTCTTGTGATTATTGCAAGCTACTTGGCGTGAAAATTCGCTTAGTTGGACTTGTGCATCCGTTGTTGATGAGGAGCAAATTATGATTGCTGAGAAAAAGCTTAGAGAATTGGTTTATATAGTCCTGCTGTCTTTAAAAGTGAGTTACAGACAGATAGCTAGGATCATTGGTGTAGGCCACCAAACCGTGATGCGTATTGCGCCACTTATAATTGAATCAAAATTGCCTTATGAAGATTTTGAATTGATGGATTATGAGGCTTTGAAGAAGATTGCTTATCCTGCAATGTACTCAAAAGTTAGTAAATACAGAAGACCTCCAGTTGACCAGATAATTACAGCTCTGAATATAAAGGTTAGTGCCAAAAAGTACCGTCTGAAAAAAGTAAATTATCTGCTCGCATACAACGCAATCGACCCTAAAACAGCTTTAAAGCGTTCTCGTTTTTATCAAATTGTTGCGGAAGAAGAATCTAGGAGAAATCTATCTTTTTCTATACAACATGAGCCTGGGCATATTCTATTTATTGATCTGGCTGGAATGAGTTTACCTATTTGGCAAAACGGTGTTGAAACAACTTTATATATTTTTGTGGCTCGGCTGGGTTTTTCAAACAAGGTTTTCGCAACAATCATAGAAGATAAAACTACCGTAAGTTGGATATATGCTTTAGAGAAGGTGCTACGTCAAATAGGTAAACGCCCCATTATTGTTCACATGGACAATGATACGGCGCTTGTTAAAAAGCCTAGTCTAGTAGCAGAACTGACAGATATGTTTGATAATTATTGCAAACATTACAGAATAATTCCCGATACATCAAAACCTGCCGCGCCGAAAGAAAATTCGAAAGCGGAAAGTGCTGCAAAAGGCGCTACCTGTAGAGCTATAGCTGAAATGAGAATGCTCACATTTTCATCTATAAATGAGGCAGAAGAAGAGCTTCAACGCCGCATAGCATTACTAAACGAGACCGTAGATCCAGTTTTTGGCATGTCATATGAGGAAAATTGTAAACTGCACGAATTGCCAATGATGGAGGAGCTAAACCCTAAGCCGTTCGAAGTATATAAATCTAGAGAATTTTCCAAGTCAGATAAAAGTTACCTTGTAAGAGTTGGAAATCATCGATATTCAGTGCCTCATGAACACAGAAATTCACAAGTCGAGGTGCGTTATCATCCGGATAAAATCTGTATTTATAAAGGCGCTACGAAAATTGCTGAGCACATACCTGCAAAGACTCCTGGGATCACGTATTTACCAGAACACCTCCATCCCCAGCATAAAGGGTTAGTCACTAACGGCAAGGATGTCTATCTAGCCCAAGCTAGTGATTATGGTTTGTTTACGCATCAATTTATGGAGAACCTTTATCGGCGAGTTAAAAACCCAATTGTATGCGCAAAACACTGCTCTGCAATGTTCAAGATGGTAAAGGGAAAAGAGCCTGAGTTTCTAGAGATGGCCTGTCAATATGCTCTAGAGCATAACTTTAATACTTTCAGCGAGTTGAAACTTGTATTGCAAGCAAAACCTTTTGAAGCCGAAGAGCAATTGCTTCCGAGCATAGTTCACCAAAATCAATACACTCGCGGCAAAGGTTACTTTGGGGGTACTCATAATGCTTAATCAAATTAAATCGTTAGCTGAACAGCTTCGTCTCAATGGTTTTTACGAAGCCCTTGAGTCTTTCGATAAAATTGATCCCAAATCATCGTCTTTTGATTTTGAACCAGTGGTTGATGCTTTGGAAGCCGAGATACTGCTCCGTAAAAACAGAAAAATAGACACACTTCGTAAAGCTGCAAAGCTTAGGGAACCAAACTCATTCTTAAATGATATCGATTACGATTTATACCCTAGTTTAGATGTGATCATTTTTAATCATGTTAAATCATTTAAGTGGCTGGAGTATGGTCGAAATGTATTGATTACAGGGCCTTGTGGAACTGGGAAAACAACTTTAGCGTGTGCATTAGGAAATGAAATCATAGACAGACAACAATCTGTGTTTTATAGCACTTATTCAAAGTTATGTATGACTTTAATGGCAAGCTATAACGAAGGAGAGTATGACAAGAAAGTCGCCAGTTTGAACAAAAAACGTGTACTAATCATAGATGAAATATCTCCAATTCCGCTGAAAGAAAAGGAGGAAATGCTGTTTTTTGAGCTAATTCAAGAGCGAGATAAAAAGCTACCATTAATTTTGGTTTCACAGAACCCAATTGAATGCTGGCA
The DNA here is from genome assembly GCA_964454185.1 of uncultured Alteromonas sp. GTDB lineage: Bacteria > Pseudomonadota > Gammaproteobacteria > Enterobacterales > Alteromonadaceae > Alteromonas. The sequence goes on along the minus strand of CAYVST010000012.1, from coordinate 34,587 downwards.
TGATGGTTTTGTATCTAAACAATTTGCAGATTCAATTGTAGATCGTTCTAAGTACAATAGTGACCATATTGAATTGACGCATGACTCCATTCGTAAGGTTCTAGCCGAACGCGGAGGTCACTATGACGATTAGATATATCCCAATAATTAATGCTGTGTCTCTTTTGGACATTCGTCCATTCATTCAGTTTGATGCTCAGTTGAACGAGCTTTACAAAGCTGAATTGGCAAAAATGCTCTACTCAAAAATCAATGAGCTATTTCGTAAAAACACCACGCAGGCACTCAAGTCGAAGTCTCAGAATGATGTTTGGTACGTCGCATTTAATGGAGATTATGTTACCGAAGCAACAATAGATCGTGTTTATCATTGCACCGATGAGCTTGCGCTGGAAGGTGAAAGTTTCCGACGCAAAAATACTATGGGGGACTCGTAATGGCTTTTACAAATTTACCACCTCAATTTGCCAATGTTATAGGTCAACTCAGCCTAGATGACATACAAATCAATCAGGCTTTCGAGTATTACCATCAACGATTTATGCATAGTGATTTAGCTCGTGTTTTTGTGAATGAATCCGAGCGTATTCCTGAAGATGTTAGGAACAGTGAGTTCATTGGTTATTGTGATCGAACTATGGGAAAAAGTATCCCACCTCGCCGCTCATATGAAGGCGGAGCAATTCGCGGAGCTTTGCAACGCTGTGGATTGGTGAGAGCTTCGGGTCATGAACTCTTCAGGGGCTGTGTAGTCTTCCCATCTATGAACGAAGCTGGTGAGATTGTATCTGCAATTGGATATCGTGTTGCGCAGCGTATTCGTGAGTGGGATAAGCCAGTGGTCATTTGGACTCGACCATCACCGGAAGATTTTGAAGTTAAAGGAATGAATGTAGCTCGCGAGTTGATTCATGCAAAAACCGTCCACTAAGCACATCTGGAGATGCGTCATTTACTATCTGTGGCTTTGTCTTGCCAAAGGACAAGCCTCAGATACTATTCGAGGTAAAAGAAGTGGTCTAAAGAAATTCTATTACTGGGCTCTAGAGCAAGGTGTTAGATATATCGATCAAATAAACTTGGATTTAATGGATGAATATCAAGCTTATCTAAACGTTTATCGTAAGGAGCTTGACGGCCAACCGCTAAGTGATGCTCAGAAACGGAGTTTACTGACGTTTGTAAAGACTTTCGTTCAATATATGCATCGTAAAGGTTTGTTGGCTGAAAACTCTTTGGCAAGCATTGAGTTACCAAGTCGAGGATTTCAACTACCGAAAGCCCTTTACAGCATCGACGAGATTGAAAGTATCCTCAAACAGCCATTATTGTTTGGAATAAAAGGGCTAAGAGACAGAGTTATTCTTGAAGTATTTTTTGCGGCAGGGATACGTCGAGGAGAACTAATAAAACTCAACTTAGACGATATTGATTTCCAGAACAAAATGATCCGCGTACACGGCAAAGGAAAACGAGAGAGGTTGATCCCAATCAGTAAAAGAGCATTGGAATGGCTAGTCTTATATATCGGTAAGATAAGACCAATGTTTGCATTCATAGGCTCTGGTAGCTCTTTGTTCCTTGCTAACAATGGAAAACGTTACAAACCAGGCAAACTTTCAGATATGGCATCTCAGTACGTAAAATTAGCTGGCATAGACCGCCCTGGTGCTTGTCACCTTTATCGACATTCGACTGCAACCGAGATGCTGGAAAATGACGCTGATATAAGGCATGTGCAGGAGTTACTTGGACACGCAGATATTTCCACCACCCAAATATACACCCATGTTAGCAGAGCTAAATTAAGTGCCGTGTATTCTGATACTCATCCATCTGCACAAAGTGATAGTGGGTTATTTTGAATCTGTTCAACCCGCTTTAACAAGTATTCAAAATGAACTAGCAATCATGTAAAGTAATACTGGAATAGGATTATTCTTTCAATAAAATCAGGGAGATATAATGATAGAGTCAATTACAATGAGAGGGGTTGCGAGTTACTCCTCTTCGACTTCAGTAACCATTGATACAAACAAAAAAATTGTCTGCTTTTATGGGCATAATGGCACTGGAAAATCTACTCTAACTAGATATCTTCATGGTAAATCACCCGAACAATTTACAGGGTGTTCACATGTGTTGCAGAACCCTCATGAGTATCAAATTGTTGTATATAACAACGAATTTATTGAGGATAACTTTGCTCAAGATGTGTTCAGTGGTGTTTTTACACTAGGTGAGAAGAATGTTGCTGCTGAACAAGCGGTTGCTAATGCAACCAATGCAATTCAAAAAATTGAAAGTGACAGGGACGCTGTACAGCTAGAAATAAAGACTTTAGAAGAGTCTAAAAAGACAAGCTATAAGGATATAAAAAACAGTCTATTTAAAACTAAGCAGACCTACGACCGCTCAGACTTAGACCACTGTTTGATTGGTTACAAAAATGATGCAGGAAAGTTCTATCAAAAGGTAATTTCAACGTCGCCTCTACAAAGTCCAGATTACAGTTTTGCAGATCTAGCTGCTGAATCCAAAGAACTGAATGATGATAGTGTTCAAGCAAAAACGAAAATTTCATCAATTGTAGATAATGTATCCCCAATAGAATCTAACCCAATATTTCAAGAGGTTATTATTGGAACTGGCGATAGTTACCTTGTGGATCTGGTTACAAAACTACAGAACTCTACTTGGATAGATGATGGAAGAATTTATATTGAAGATTCAGAAGGTAATTGTCCTTTTTGCCAACAAACCCTTACTGATGAGATAGTACAGGGAATCAACGCCCTATTTGATTCCGCATATGATGACAAGAAAAGTGATTTAAATGACTTGTTAACTCGATATCAAAGCGAATTGTCAACGATAGAGCAAAAGTTCTCACAGTCAGAATTTTCATGCTTTGCTGATTCCGTAGCAACGGAAAAATTGATTCATACACTGCAAAGTAACGTGTCGCAAATAGAACAAAAAGTTAAAGATCCAAGTAAAAAAGTATTGCTTATGGACACTTCCAACCTTTTTGCAACGATGAATCATCTTATCGACACAGAAAATGAAGAAATAGACAAATTTAATGCAAAGTTATCAAGTAAAAGTAAAGCGCTTGAACATATTAGTGAAAAGTTTTGGAGGCTGGTAAGAAATTTATACGAATCTGATATACAAACGTATAACAGTCTCATAGCTACATTAGATTCTGATATTGATGCGGCAACAAAACTTGAAGAACAATTTGATTCAGATATTGCTTCTCAGAAAGTGATTATTTCAGAAAACAGAAAGAAGATAACCAATATTGAAGAGTCAATAATTCGGATTAATGCTCAGATGAAAGCTATTGGAATGGAAGGATTTGAAATCAAGAATACTGACTCTTCAACTAACAATTATTACCTCTGTCGTGGAACATCCGCATCAGGTAAAGACGTATACAAGTCTTTAAGCGAAGGTGAGAAAACTTTAATTACATATCTGTATTTCTTAGAGTTATGCAGCGGCAGTGTTGATAGCCAATCGTCCATACCTAAAACTAAAAAAATAGTAGTGATTGATGATCCTATCTCAAGTCTATCGCACAACTACATTTATGAAATAGGCGCTTTGACACATAGAAAACTAATTAAAGGGTATTCATATGCTCAAGTCATTTTACTTACTCATAGCTTATATTTTCTGCATGAGATGATTAAATATTTACCCAAGGGCAAAGATCAAAATGGTGACAGTAAGTTTGATAAGAAGTGTAACCTTTTCAGGGTCACCAAGAATTCGGTAAGCAACATTGTCCCTATGAGGGAGTCTGATGTTAAAAATGACTATCAGTCTTATTGGCAAGTGATTAAGGATGCGGCAGTTGGCAATGTAAATAGTGTAGTGATGCCGAACATGATGAGAAATGTTCTAGAGTATTACTTTTCGTTTATTCACAAAACTGAGCAGTTGGGTGTTGCTTTAGAAGAGCTGGAGGAAACGGACGCTGAATTCAAACCATTCTATAGATATATCAATCGCGAATCTCACTCAGACTCGATAAATATCAACGATTTAGCGGAAATAGATTCTTCGAGGTTTATTGAAAAATTTAGAGACGTTTTTGTAAGAACAAAGTTTCTGGAGCATTACGAGAAAATGATGGCGTAGCCAGGAAGTCAATATGAAGTGCCTGTAGCGGGATCGTATATGTAACTAATGTATATGCAGGCACGATACTATGATCCAGTTATAGGTCGTTTCTACTCAAATGATCCGGTTGGGACTCTGGAACATTTAGGTGGAACTGGGGGCATACATGGCTTTAATCGTTATGCATACGCAAATAATAATCCTTATGCTTTTGTTGACCCAGATGGAAACAACCCAAGAAGATTTTTGTTTAGATTCCTCAAAGATCCTGTTAGAAGTGTTAAAGATGGATTCAGGGATACGAAAAAATTCTTAGAGCGAAATGGAGTTATTACTCCGTCACCCACAAGGAAACCAAGTTCAGACGATGATTTTTTGGGCGACGTTCCAGTAGGTCTAGGAGACGATTCGTCGTCGAATCCTGATGATGAAAAAAATAAGAACAATCAATTCGCTAAACGAAATAAAAAAGAGAAAAATAAAAACAACCCAAATAAAGGCAAAACTCAAAGGGGTGATAAGAATGTGCGAGGGAATGATCCAGAGACAAGCAAGGCTGAAGAAAAAGCAGATGGAAACCGAAGAAGTAGGAGAGGAAGAGACAAAATTCGACGGAAGAAAGAAGACGATTAGTCTGAAAAACTATATTTAAAGAAGGGTTCTTATGAACGAGAAGAATTTGCTTTCATCATCAGAAATAATGGCATTATCAAATAATTATTACGATAACTTGGCAATTGTGATTGAGCTTTGTTCAGCTAGTGATTTGGAAACAAGGATTGCGGCTATTGAAAAGCTTGCTGATGATTTTTCACCATCTAAATTTGTATCCAAATATTACCCTCAAGAAGAAGTGTTTGATTTATACCGAAATGCTACTAAATCGGAAATAACTGAAGAAGTAATAGGAGCTATTTCTTCGGTAACAGAGATTGAAAACTTATTCGCCAGAGAAATTTGTCTCGAAAACCTTTACCACCAAAATGTCGAAGTTCGAGAAGAAGCTATATGTTGTTTGGGTTATGTAGGTTCTGGCAGTGATTCAATAGTTTTAAATGACATAATGGATAAGGAACAAAACGATCTTTTGAAGGTTGCTGCTTTTAATTCTCTATTGAGGTTGGGGCATGTTGAATTGTTTAATATGGATAGAATTAACCTATCACAGTTAAGTATGGAAGCTTATGTAAGCGTTCTAGAAAACCTATGCACCTTAACTGGCCGTTTTGATTTAGCGCAGATTTATAAATCGATAGCTAGTTATGTTGAAGGACTGGGTAGCGAAGAAATAAACGATGAGCTTTTTGATTTGAAGTATCGTATCGAAAAAGAAGCTACTTTCAAATCGATTGAAAATATATTTTCTTGCGAAAAAATAGACTGGCGGAAAGTTTTGGAACTAATGGGGAACTCGGACGAGGACATTCGTTTTAGAGCGCTAACAAATATTGGCTCGGGTTCAAAACCAAATAAAAAGACCATGCCAAATAAGCCCCCCCAACAAGTGTTTGATAAAGTTGTTGCACTTATTGATGATGGGGATGATGAGGTTAGGGCTGAAGCCATAAGTGTATTAGGTGACTGGGAGTATGCTAACTCAATTGATTTAATTTCTAAACACTTACACGACAACTCTGAACTCGTTAGGTTGGACGCTATTTATGCTCTCGGAGAAATTGGAGGGGAAAAAGCCGTTGAGCAATTAAACCTATTAGTGCATGAAGATTGCTCTGAAATCGAAAAAACGAGACTATATCAAGCGCTTATTAGATGCGGATATGATGAATTTTTTGATTTGTGGTTAAAGGGCTTGGAAAGCAGTGATGCATTAGTAAGAGCAAATGTAGCTGGAGGAGTTTGGAGCATTTGGAGCAATGAACTCAACACAACGCTTGAGTCTAAATTAAAAAATGCTAGGAACAATGAAACGCATATATCCGTTCTGAATGAAATTGATGATGCCTTAGATTGGCTCAAATCTAATGGGTCTTCAAACAAATAAACTGACTTGAAAGCCTCGCACCCTGAAGTTATGCGTCCGGGTATCCCACCTAGTTTTAGAATTTAGCACCGCCAGAATCTTCATTTTAATTTTATGAGGATATTGGCATGGTGAAACGTAGTATCGATCAGTGGCTGGATTGTAAACGTTTAGCTGTAGAAATTCAGACCTGGTCTGACGGTTACCAGTTTTGTAGGGTGTCTCGTCAGATTAGTTTGCGCTCAGATTTTTCTCAGCCCAAACCGCTTTACCATCAATGAGCGTTTACATTGGTGTTCTGCCACAGCAGATTTTCCCCTGATGAGTCCGCTCATTGTTGTAGTAATGAATCCATTCGTCCAGATCTTTCTGCAGCTCTTCGATATTCGTGTAGAGCTTTTTGCGGAACGCGATCTGGTAAAACTCCTGTAATATCGTTTTATGAAAGCGCTCGCAGATGCCGTTGGTTTGTATCCGTCTCGCCAACCCCACCTAGCCGAGTTGAACGTTCCAAGGTAACAGTTGCTTGATGTCTGGGGCTGGCTGATTCAGTTGTTTGAGTAGATGCATGAGGTAGTCGAAGGGCGAGAGACCGTTAGCTTTTGCCGTTTCAATGATGGAGTACAGGGTGGCACTGGCCTTTGCTCCATTTTCGGTTTGACTGAACAACCACGCTTTTCTGCCGATGACAAAGGGTTTAATCGCGCGCTCTGCACGGTTGTTGTGTACGCCCTGACAAGGCGTTTATGTTCAGTGGATGAAAATTCCACCCGGTTAACTGTTACTCCAACCGGAATCACTTTGGAGTCGTTTAGGAGGCAACGAATAGGCGTAAGTATCTAAAGAAAAGGCTGCATAAGGCAGTCAGAGATTGTGCGGGCCGTAGCGAGTAGCGAACACTGAGCAGGCCTCGTCAGAGCTAATATGGTAGTTGACCCGCCATAATAACGGGGAAAACTGATAGTGCTGTGGGATTGAGTAACATGAGAACACGGCACTGCCATCGGGGTAGTGGTGACAGCACGTACAAAACGGGACATAAACGGAACAGGGGAAGCCTATTTGTTGCAGATAGGACGAAAACCAAATACCTGTGAAGGATGATTTGGGTGGCAATAGGTGGCGGATGGGTCAGTAGTACCGGTGAATTTGGGTAATGCCAAAGGAGGAAAGAGACCCTAGTTTAAGAGGAGTGCTACAAAGTGACAAGAACTCGGGGATTGACGATGAGTCTACCAACCCCAGCTATTTCAGTTCGGACGTTACAGCGAGCACTATATGCGAAAGCTAAGACAGAGCCAGATTTTCGTTTCTATAGCCTATGGGACAAAGTCCACAGAACAGATGTGTTGGCCGAAGCATATCGTCGTTGTCGTGCCAATCGCGGCAGTGTTGGTGTTGACGGCCAGAGTTTTGAGGAAATCGAAACGATAGGAGTAGAAGCGTGGTTGGCTTCATTGCAAGAGGAGCTTAAAAGCGGTAGGTACTGCTCAAAGCCCCTTAAGCGAGTCTGGATCCCTAAAGCAAGCAGTGGAAAACGCCCCTTAGGGATCCCTTGTATACGCGACCGAGTTGCGCAAATGGCAGTGAATTTAGTGATCTTACCTATCTTCGAAGCCGATTTTAGACCTTGCCAATATGGTTTCAGGCCGAAGATTGACGCCAAGATGGCGATCAGACGAATTTACTATCATGCAACGCAACATCGGCGCACGGACATAGTTGATGCTGACTTAAAGGACTATTTCAATACGATCCCGCATAGCCCATTAATAAAGAGTGTGGCAAGACGGATATCGGATGGTCGATTACTGTCACTGTTAAAGCACTGGCTGGAAACACCAGTGATAGAGACAGTTGACGGTAAAACAAAAGTCAGTAACACATCAAAACAGACGCATAGAGGCACCCCGCAAGGCGGTGTGATATCGCCATTATTGGCGAATATCTACTTTAGGCGGTTTGTTCTAGCGTGGGAGAAGCTTGGGTATCAAGCAAGATTTAATGCCCAAATCGTCAATTATGCCGATGACTTTGTGATTTGTTGTAGTAAAGGAAAGGGAGAGCTTGCCATGACGGCAATGCAACACCTGATGAGTAAGTTAGGTTTGACGGTGAATACCGAGAAAACACATCTTGCTTACGTGCCACAAGAGTCGTTTGATTTCTTGGGGTATACCTTCTGCAAACAATATGCACGGGATGGACGAGCGTACCTTGGAACAAAACCTTCAAAGAAGGCGTTGAAATCCTTGCGTAGCAAAATCCATGAGGAAACCGCTATTAATCGCACATGGGACACGGCTGAAAACCGCGTTCGTCGCCTCAATCAATTGATAGGCGGATGGACGAATTACTTCAACCAAGGTCCAGTGCTTGGTAGCTACAATTTCATCGAAGAATATACAGGGCGACGATTACGGCGGTGGTTAACCAAGAAACACAAACAGCGAGGAAAATCTGGATGGCGACTATATTCAGACGACTACTTGCACAATGAGCTTGGTTTAATCAGATTGCCTCGAAATCGTGCAGAATTGTCGAGCGCGAAGGCATAATTTTAGACGAAAGCCGGATGCGTTAGTAGCGCACGTCCGGTTTGATGAGCGGGGTGTGGAAACAGGGTCGAAAGAGAACTGCGCCACATTCCGACTCTACCTATGCTCAGCTGGCCGTCGAGTGTGTAGCGTTGAAGCTTGTCCCACTGGTTTAGGCAATATTGGATGGCTTCAACCAGTTTGGTTTTGGGTAGTACATTTTGCTCTGATTTAATGAGCCAGGCTTCAAACTGTTTCAGTAGTGGCAGGCTTTTTTCTTGTCGAGTTCGATAGCGCTCTTCAACGGATTTATCTTTGATTTGCGTTTCAAGGCGATACAGCTTTCGAATGTGATTGAGCGCCCAGTCGGCTTTGCCACTCGGTTTTTTACCTTGTGCTGTTTTGGCTTCGGTAAATTTGCGACGAGCATGCGCCCAACAACCGACCAGTATGGCTTGGGTATGATGGTAACCCGCATAGCCATCTACTTGCAGATAGCCTTGGTAGTCGCCAAGGTATTCTGTGGCACAACGCGCGCTTCGACTATGGCGATAATCAAACAGCACGATATTCGGTATCGATGCGCCTTTTACTTTTCCTCCGGGCGAATCTGCGCCTGTGGCATACAACCACATATAACAGGTGTGCTTACTTTCCTTTGCCACTTTTAGCGTGGTTTCATCGGCGTGGATAACTGGCTGTTCAAGTTGAATGGCTTTTAATCTGTCGTAGAGCACTTGAAGGATATCGCTACATCGCATTATCCAACTGGCCATGGTTTTACGGCTTAGCGCAATGCCATATTGTTTGAACATCGCTTCCTGGCGATACAGCGGTAAACCATATTGGTATTTGCTGGTGATAATCTGACTCAACAAGCTTGGTGTAGCATAGCCTTTGGGGATAACACTGTGGGGGACAGGTGCTTGTTTGATGGTGTTGCGCGTGCCTTGTTTCTCACATGCTCTGCATGCATACTTTGGCCGCACATGCTCAACCACTTTCACCTTGGCGGGGATAAACTCTAGCTTCTCAGAGATATCTTCCCCGATTTTATGCCGTTCGGCCCCACAGCAATCGCAGATTTTGTCTTCATCGCTAATATCATGAACCACGCGCTCACGGGGCAAGTCTTTGGGTAGCGGTTTGCGCTTAGGCTTGTTGCGGGTGTAGCTGATGTCCTCAGATTCCAGAACATCAATCTCAACAGACAGCTCCTCGGCTTCATTAAACAGCTCGCCTTGTCCAGGATGCCCCTCGCTGCTTTTGCCAAACTGTTTATGCTGAGCAACACGAAACTGCTCTTCTAAAAACGCAATCTTGGCGTCCTTCTCGGCGAGAAGGCTCTCAAGCTCTTTGATACGTTGCTGATAATCTTGCGCGTTCATGGCCTTATTATCGCGCATTAAGCCACTGATTATCTTACTTTATTTAGACCAATTCGTGATCGATAATCACTGCTTATGATCTGCGGTTATAAGCCCGAAGTGGTATAGTGCAAGGGCTGATGGCCGATGATATCGAAACCGGATAATAACCAATTGAGTTGCTGCTCACTTAAGTGCAGATGCTTAAGTTCATTCTCCTTCGGCCACTTGAATTGATGCTTTTCGAGGCGTTTATAAAACAGAGCAAACCCAGTTTTATCCCAAAACAAACACTTCAACTTATCGCGTTTTTTATTGCTGAATAAAAACAAGGCGCCAGTAAAGGCATTGAGTTCAAGCTCAGATTCAACAATCGCGAGCAGGCCGTTAATGGACTTGCGAAAATCTACAGGCAGTACATGCAAATAAATATCGTCCGGCTCAACAAACATCTTCATCAAACCAGGGCCTTCATCACTTGGGCTAACCATTGGGGAGAAACGCCACCGTCGATGTTCAGCTTCGCTTCGCCAAACTGCAAGGTCACGGGTTGTAAATATCGACTTGGCTTAGGTTTAGTCAACTTGACGAGCTTAGGCTTAAATGACGGTATCGCTTTCCAGCCCAAGTCTCTTTTGCGTTTTGAAAAATACCTTGGGCACAATTCTTTGTCGCGACAAAATTGCGCCGCCGTCAGGCCACTTTCATTATGTTGTTTGAACAAATCCAGCCATTGCTCGGTGCTACGTTTTACCATGCCAAAATCCTCATAAAGTTAAAATCAAGATTCTGACGCTGCTAAATATGGATGGCTAGGTGAGGTTAACGAGACAGATACATTCCAGACTGGGACTGTAAGCTTGCAAATGCAGGTAACAGCTCATAAGCTTATACCTGATGTGTAGGAGCGCAGCTTATGAATTTACTCATTGCCCTGTCAATAGTCATACTCGTTGTCGGTTTTACGACTGTCATAGCCTTTTATTTCATTCGAAAAGCCAAAAAAGCTTCGTTCTAAATTTTCAAAAACACGTAAACTTTCAGGATTTCAAAGACTTTTAATACACTCTTGATGACGCCATTGGGGGCGCTTACTTTATCAAGAGACGAATTAATGAAAAAAAATTTTAGGTTCCATTCTTCACAATCAAAAAATAACGACGCAGACACTTTAAAAGGCATAGTAAAAGATATCTTCCCTAAATTGACGGGAATATTTGTTGCAGTCGGGTTTCTAATCATATTGGTTTACAGTGGGCAAATCGGGTATATGCCCATATTCGATATAAACTCGTTTACAACGGTTTTAATTGCCGTCGCCGTTGCTGCAATTTTCTTCACGTTTTTAACTGCCATTGTATTGCTGCTTCCAGGTGCCTACTGGCGTTTTCTTATTGGTATAGACAACGACATGTTACGGTCTATCAAGCTCAAAAATTTTGCTGAAACGGCACTATTTGTTTCTCCTTACTTCTTTTTCCCAACGGCTTCATGTTTTTTCTTCTTCTTCGTATTGGTCTCAATGGAGTGGATTTATTTGGTTCCGACAATTGTTTTTCAAGGCATCTTTATTTGGTTTGTTCGCTGCAGAGCAAATGACAAAGAGCAGAATTTGGTTAAAGAGTGGGCCGTGTACAATAGCGCTGGGGTTGCGACTGCTATCGCATTTCTTTTACCCGCTGTGCTGATAAACTCGAAACTAGCAGAAGATGTTAGCATTGAACCAGTATTTCGTGACACCTTAACCTATATCTACCTTTTATTTGTTGTGTTGCTTAACATTTGTATCGCTTCTTTTTCAACTAGTAAGGTCAAACTTAAGACGGCATCAACATGGGTGTTGTTTTCGTTTCTTGCTGTCTTTGGTGGCACTGGCATGGCATCCGACATTCCAGAAAAAGCCATGGCGTTGTATAAATTCGGCGCATTGAAAAACGTCTCTCTTCCACTTACTCATGAGGGGTGTACGACGCTAGCGCTATTAGATGAGATTGAAGCGCCTGAAAAAGGCGGCTGCTTACTTGAAAGTGTCAATGTGCTTTCAAAACTTGGTACCGAGCACTACGTTGAATTAGATGGTAGGCGATTTCCCATAAAAAGCGAACAGGTCCTTACGTGGGCACCTGAGCGCGAGACAGATGAAAACTCTGATACATCGGAAACAAGTCCAGGCACTGAAGGAGGTGAATAATTTCACCTCTTGGTCCATTTGACTGATTTGAATGGTCCAAGTATCTCGTCTAGCGTGGTCCTAAGCATCGTTTCATTTGGTCCAGACTACACGGAATATACAATTGTATATTCCGGTAAGTTGAACCAGTGAGTGTGGTTTGGTGTGACCAAAAGGTCGCTTTGCCTGGACCACATTTGATGGTGCGCTTGGACCAAGGTTGGTTATGAAGGAAGTTGGCTCAGGATCCGTTCCAGTTCAGTGTGCTTCCCTTGAGGTTTGCCCTCTTGGTAGGTATTTAGTTCATATGCCAATTGCGGGATGTGGAAGTTTGATAAATTCGCCATAAACACAGAAAGCTTGGCAAGCGTATTGACCTCTGAAAGTTGTTTGAGTGCAAGATCCGCTATCGCACGGTAGCCATAGCAACAATGAATAAATTGCGCGTCACTTTTAATTTGATTAACAAAACTGGGCATAGGTTTGTATTCCCATGCCCTTTGCTTAGTTGGGTCATCTACAATGCAAAAACTCCCAGTTAAGGTGTAACGAGCAATGGGCGTAACGGTGAATTTTTTGCTTAAATATCGGCATGTAGCAAAGCCTGATTGCCAGTTTGCATTATATAATGCGAAGTGGACCAGAATAACCCTGAGTACTTCAATATTTCGAAATATGCTTTTTGTTGAGCCTTGCTCTGTTGAAGATAATTCAATAAGTACAAGTGCTAGGACTTTATCTAACATGTTTGCTGAGTGTTGCATTGAGGTTCTAATGTTAGATTTAATCGAGGTTCGCTGATTATTGAGAACTTTCTTTTGCAAATCGAATGGCAACTGTTTGGCAAACTCTACTAATTGCAGCTTTAAAGGCTGTTTTAGAGACAGTAGCTGCCAAATTGGATGAAACAGTGTGTAAGTTGAGCCTGGGAAACCTTCCTCTATATTTGATATCTCTCTGTCGTTCTTATAGCGCTGTCCATGCCATTTTGAATGCCACTTTTTCGGTGACTTATTAAAGCAAGGCTTAACGCTTTTTTCGTAGACTGCGGCAAGTCTTATCGGGAATGCATACAAAGATGGAGACTGTAAACAATACCGCAATTCCCCCATCCAATATTGAATAGCAGTAGATTGGATGCAATCAGGTAGCTTCTTAAATTCTTCAAACGTCACTGGTGTCACTTTTTGTTCATATCTTTGTTCCGCATTTTTTCTGCGAAATGTTTGCTAACACAATAAAAGTGCTATTTATCAATAGGGTATTCCTCATTGTAACTGATCCATTCATGTCTTCTGACTCACTCATCTGGGTATAGAAGATTCGACTATCTAAGCCTAGTCTCTATTTGTCATAGATAAAGAAAGTGAATTAACCGGTGAGCGAAGAAGAAATCGCCGCGTTGGCGGCTCAGTTAGAAGAAGACTTGATTAAGCGTTATGACACGCACGTAGTAACGGGAGAACAACTCAGAAAAGCTTTGGGGTATCGCTCAATAGATGCACTACGCCAGGCTATCGTGAGAAAAACCATACCCGTTACGGTGTTTTCAATTGAAAACCGCAGAGGTAAACACGCTCTTGTGAAAGACATAGCTCGTTGGCTAGCGGAAAACGCGAGAGGGAACAACGAAGGGGGTGACTAAACCATGATATGAGTATCATTCACGGCACATAAAGAAAAAACCTCAAAGCTGGTGACTTTGAGGCCTTCTGTTTGATGTAGATTCATCTGTCTACCCATCAAGCATTGTTCTTTTTCGGCAATTTGTCAAGGAGTCTGTAAGACTGCTTGAGCGTTGCTGTGTGCCTCATTTTAACGATATGAGGAAATTTACAATGGTAACAACTGACACAATCAGAAAAGTAGCGTTTGCGAAATCCATCGCACCGCATATGACAATTCGAGAGTTAGGTCGGCTTGCACACTGTTCCCATCAGTCTGTTTTAAGGATTGGTGGAAAGTGTAAAGCGTTAAATTTAAACCACACCGAAATAGATCGAATGGATGATAAGCAACTAACAGATGCTTTTTACCCTAAAAAATCGCGGCTAACAAAATTTCGACAACCGGACTTTCAAAAAATAGCAGAAGAGCTGCTCAAGAAAAGAAAATACAGAAAAACGCGTACCGTGATGTATCTTGAGTATCGCGATATTGATCCTGAAAGTGCTTACTCATCAACGCAATTCTTTTTTTATGTAAACAGGTACTTAAAAAAAGTACGGGCAGTCATGAAGCAAATCTATCAACCTGGCGAGTTGATGAGTATCGACTATGCAGGAGTGCGCTTGTTTTACATGAAAGAAGCAAAGAAACAGATGCTTAACGTCTTTGTCGCTACTTTCGGCTACTCAAGCAAGATGTTCGCCTATGCTACACCTGGAATGACAGTGAAAGACTGGATGGAAGCGCTGGAAAAAGCGGTTAGGTATTACGAAGGGGTGCCTGAGGTGATCCATTTTGACAATGCATCACCCATGGTAAAAAAGTCTGGTCGAATTCCAACGCTTTCGGTCAATGCCGAAGCATTTTCCAAACACTACCAATGCTTATGTGATACTTCACGTGTGGGTACACCGACAGACAACCCCAGAGCAGAAGCCGCAGTCAAATTCATCGAACAACGCATCTTTCAAAAGATGCGCGCGATGACCTTTTTTAGTGTCGAGGATGTAAACCGGTATTTGTTCGCCGAAGTTGAAAAGCTGAATGATTGCCCATTACAAGGATTCAAAGAGTCTCGTAACATACTGTTCGACAAGCACGAGAAGGTTAAGCTCAAGCCCCTCACACCCTATCCATACCCTCTTATCATTAAAGAGTTTCATCGAAAGGTTCCACCCACATATTTAATACCTTACAACCAACATGAATATTCTGTTCCTGCCAAATACATTGGCGATTTGGTTACGGTCAGAGTCTATTCAAACCACCTAAGAATATTCAGTGGGCATACACTCATCGTGGAGCATGCTATTAGCAATGAGGTTAGAGGCATAACTAGACTGGTCAACCATATGCCTAAATCACATCAGGCTCAGTATAAAAAATCCAAAGATGAGTTTTTAAAATGGGCGGATGATATATCGACGATTGTTTACACCTTCATCGAGAAGCAATACGAGCAAACGGAAAATAAGATGTCCCGCGCCATCGGCAAGCGGTGCCAAGAACTGCAGTCGATATACAAAGACGTGGGAAAAGAAGTATTCGTTAAAGCATGTGAACATGCATTGCTTAGAAATATGCTTTTTCCGTCCGACATAAGACTCATTATCAGCGCCAAGCCATGGAAAACGCTCAAACAATCCGTCACAAAGTGTGAAGTTCAGCATCACAACATACGTGGTCGTGATTACTACTCAAATCACGAGGAGGGGCATTCTCATGTGCAATAAACTTTTGGAATCAAAATGTCGTGAACTCAAGTTAACTGCAATAGCGGATTCGCTGGGAGGAAAGCCTAAAAATAAGAATGTGTTGACGATGAGTTTTGAAGATAGGTTGTGTTTACTACTGGATGAACAAATTGCTCAAAATAGTGACAGGCGCATCAACACATTAAAGCGCCAGGCAAATCTCAGGTGGCCAGATGCACATATAAGCGATATCGACTTGTCTGCTCACAAAACCCTAAAGCAAGAGACCATCAATCAGCTCTCAAGTAATGAGTGGCTAAGGAGTTTTCACCACTCAACCATTGTCGGTGCAACTGGAACAGGTAAGACGCATTTGGCGTGTGCCTTTGCAAATCAGTTACTGCTACAAAAGATCCCTGTGCTGTTCATTCGGTACGCCGAACTGGTATTGAACCTTGTTGCAGCTGATTCTGATAATGCTTTAAACAAACTCAAGCGAAAATACAATCGAATTCCACTGATGATCGTTGATGACTGGGGTATAACACCATTAAGCAGCCAGGAGAGGCATCTACTATTCGAATTCGTTGAGTCACGAGATCAAACTGCATCTCTAATGATCACATCACAATACCCAATCTCCAAATGGCATGATGCATTTCAAGATGGAACCATTGCTGATTCGGTACTTGATAGGATCATACACTGCTCTCACCAAATAAACTTAACCGGTGAATCCCATCGAAAAATACGCGGATTGAAAGGAGGTGTGCAATGAATCAGCCTCATCCAAATCTGCTATCAAGCAATAGTGCAATAGATTTAGGCGTTCATAAAAATGATGCGTTGTGCTTTCAAAGTGTTAAAAGTGTTGTTGATATTGAGTCTCATGTGCTGATTGAACAAGTGTTTGCCCATTACCATCAGGCCTATAGCCAAAACCCTTCAATAAAGGCGTTTGTTCAAATTTCTGGGCGTATTCCATGTGAACTTAAACAGTCTAAATATATTGGGTTGTGTAGTCGGACATTGGGTCGATATATACCCAAAGCCAACACTGTATTAGGCGGCACAACAAGAGGGATACTAAAGCAATTGGGATTGTTCACTGCAACCGGAGGCGAGTACTTCCGAGGCTGTATTGTGTTCCCCAATAGAAGTATCGAGGGACAAATAATATCGGCGGTAGGCATACGCTATGGGGAACGCATAAGGCGCTATGAAAAAACGCGTATCGAATGGCAGCTTCTGCCTCCTGGACAAAGGCGATTGAAAGTACTTAACCGGGCTAGGGAGGTGTACCATGTTTAAGCCTAATAATAAGCGTATTTGGTGTTGCGTTAAATATTATTTACGAACCTGTGCAGCTAAAGGACAAGCGTCCGATACTATCCGCGGCAAATACTCAGGGTTGAAGAAGTTCTTTCTTTGGTGCCTCGAAAACGACATTCGTACAGTTGATAATATTAACCTAGACGTGATGGACGGTTACATGGAATTTCTCAACCTCTATCGTATCCCTGCAACGAATAAACCTCTTTGTCAGAATCAAAAACGTAATCTAGCTGAGTTTGTTAAAGTGTTCGTAAAAGCGCTGCATCGTAAGGGAATATTGGAATATAACGCCTTAGAGTTTATTGAATTGCCAGGTAAAGAGTACACCCTGCCAAAGGGATTATTCAGTGAGTACGAAGTTGAAAAAATACTCGACCAGCCACTTTTGGTTGGCGAGCGTGGATATCGAGATAAAGCCATTCTCGAAACATTTTATGCAACGGGTATTCGCCGCACTGAGCTGGCACATATTCGGTTTAGTGATGTGAATTTTGAAGCCAAAGAACTGACGATTACTCATGGCAAAGGACATCGGCAACGTATCGTGCCGATCAGCCAACGGGCGCTGGAATGGATAGCACTATATTGGCAACGTGTTCGTCCCATTCTTGCAAATATAGGTGGCTGTGATTATTTGTTTTTGGCAAATAACGGAAATCAATACTTGCCTAATAAGCTATCTGATTTGGTAGCCAAATATGTCAAGCAAGCAGGCTTCAAGCGTCATGGAGCATGTCATTTGTTCAGGCATGCAACAGCAACGTTTATGCTGGATAACGATGCAGATATTCGGCACGTGCAAGTGATGCTTGGCCATGCGAGCTTAAGTACAACGCAGATCTATACGCATGTCAGTCAGAAAAAATTACATGCGGTTTATCAGCGGACGCATCCATCGGCAATGTCTAATGTGAATCTACGATGACTTACCTATTGTATTTCGTCTATTTCGAATAGCATTGCTGGTTTCGATTATTTCGTTTATATTCTCTATTGCGGTTTGCTGTATTTAGAACCGTAATGGAGAAATTGACGATGATGACTAACCGACAATACGACAACGTATTTAGCCCAACTGAGCATGATGTAGATCTCGCTAAAGCGGGCTTACCTGTACTCGCCCAAATACTAGGCCGCCATAAACAAGAGCAGGATTTTGATGAACGTATCGAGTTCATTGATGAACAAGGTGAGCAAATCGTACTGCCTGCTTCTGCTTTAGAATTGCTCAAAACGATCTTGATACAAATGGCCCAGGGTAATGCTATGACATTGATGCCCATTCATGCTGAGCTAACTACACAGCAAGCCGCTGACATATTGAATGTATCAAGGCCCTATTTGGTGAAATTGCTTGAACAAGGTGATATCCCTTTCGTGAAAAAAGGAGCGCATAGACGTGTTCGATTTGAAGACATTCAAACTTATAAGGCTAGAATCGATAGTCAACGACTCGAAGCGTTGGATGAGCTAACAAAGCAGGCCCAAGAGCTAGATATGGGGTACTAATGCGCTTTACGGCTTTACTGGATGCGAACATTTTATACCCCGCGCCTCTTCGTGATTTGTTCATGCGCTTAGCTGTGTCAGATATTTTTGCAGCTCGTTGGACTGAGCGAATTCACGATGAGTGGATGAGAAATGTGCTAAAGAACCGACAAGATCTGACCAGAGAACAGTTGGAGCGCACAAAACTTCTTATGAATAGTCATGTTCGAGATTGCCTTGTAGAAGGTTTCGAACAGTTAGAGCAAGGCTTGCAGCTACCAGATGAAGAAGACCGACATGTGTTAGCTGCCGCAATCAAATGTAATGCACAGGTCATTGTCACATTTAACCTAAGAGATTTTCCTCAAGATGAGCTAAATAAATGGGGTATAGAAGCAATTAGTCCTGATGATTTTGTACGCTTTCAGCTAGACCTGAATCCTGGTTTAGTCTGCCACGTCGTTAAGCAGCATCGTGAAGCGTTAAAGAACCCCCCTAAAACCATTGCAGAGTATCTTGATACACTGGAAGCAAATGGTCTTGTGATCACCGCAGCTGAGCTGCGCGGCTTTGCGGAAAACCTATAGATTAGAACGGAATAAAACGAATTGGATAACCTACATCAATTATCGCGGAGTGAATTTGCATCCAGACTTAAGAATGTTCTTAAACCAGCTAAACCGATCGATTCTATTGAACTTCTGTTTGGTCGCGAAAAAGAAATCGAAGACATAGAATATGCGCTGCCAGCTGATGGGAGACATTGTTTCATTTATGGTGAGCGTGGAATCGGTAAATCGTCCCTAGCTCATGTTGTCGCAAGTCAACTACAATCTTCAGATAAACGTCATCTTAGGGCTGAATGTCACAAGGGGTCAACGTTTACTAGTGTCATAAACTCACTGGTTAATTATGCAAATAAGAATTTACCAAAGGGCACAACGGAAAGTCAGACAAAAACAAACATTAAGTTCCCTGTGTTAAGTCACGAGAAAACAACAAAAAACAAATCTGAAAACAATAGACAATATGGTGAAGTAGTAGATGAAGCACTTGATTTGTTTCGCGAAATAGCTTCGTCATATTCTGATAATACTGTCGCGGTGATAGATGAATTCGATGCCATAAATGATGATGCAGAACTAGCAAAATTTGGAGAGTTACTCAAATATCTCAGTGATTTAGATATTAATGTCACTCTGATTTTTACTGGCATCGGAAAATCGCTCAGTGACCTTTTGGGAGGTCACTTTTCGAGTGTAAGGCAACTACATCAAGTTCCTCTTGAACCACTCAATTGGAGCGGTAGGTACAGCATAATTGAAAAGGCTTTTAACTTTTTTGATATCGCAATTTCTGACGATTTCAAATACAAAATAGCGGGTTTAAGTGACGGTTTTCCTCATTATGTACACCTGCTATGCGAAAAAATCTTGGTTGAAGTTCATAAATGTGACAAGCAGCCTAAAGCGATAAGCCATGATTTATTTCTACTTGGTTTAGATGCCGCTATAAACTCTGTAGGTGAGCAGATCAAAAAGGATTACGACAAAGCTACTGAAGGACGCAGTGAGTCATATCACCATATATTATGGGCAGCGGCTGATTCAGCAGATTTGATTCGACAGGTTGAACATGTGCAATTCTCGTACGTAAGTATTTGTAAGGTTCTCGACCTTGAACCTTTGACTCAAGACGACTTCAAGAAGTGTTTGCAGAGATTACGAGATAAGTCATCAAACAATATCTTGACTAAGGGATTGGGTTCACGACCTGGCTGGATTAAGTTCAAGGAGAGTATTTTACGTGGGTTTATTCGTATGTACGCTGAACGTCATGGTGCAACTTTAGATTTCGAACGAAATTTTACAGCACAGACAGCTAGTTCGAAGACTTATAAGTCTCATAAGTCTTATCAGCCTCTGACGAGTGTTGAGCAAAGAGTATCAAAATTAAGAGGTGAAGAATAAAGGAATAACTAATGAGCTTTGAAGATTATTGGCACTATGACAACTTAGAAGTAAAAATCAGAATTGAATATGGCATTGGTATACCTTCGTGGTTTTTAAGTTGTCTTGTAAATGCTGTAGAGTCATCTCTTGTAGATATTGTTCATGAACAGGTTGATTTAATTTACAAAGAACTACCTGCAGAGATGCAATCACACAAGGAAGTTACCCACAGCAATGTCAATAAAAAACTCGGCAATGCCTTACTAATAAAGGATTTTGAAAAAGGTTCTTTGGAAATAGAGGCAGTATTGACTGGTCTAGCAGTATTTGTAATTAGTACAACTATTGGTGAGCCTTTTAAGGTTGCCTGGACAAAAAACAAACTTCACAAAAAGTTGGTTGACAAATTTGATGCTCTGTTTAACTCACAACTCTTTGCTCCAAAACTTAAAAACAAAATTCGTCAGGAGCCTAAGCTAACGTCACTATTTGATGAACAGAAGATTGATGTGAGCCAAGACCCTTTTGATGGAAATCTTACAGAACTCAATGCCGACATCACGGATATTAACCTTGTCTATCCATATTCAACTAATGAAGTCGTATATGGAGAAAAAGAAGATGAGCAATCAATGGATACACACGCTTTAATTTCCAAAGAGATAGATGGGAATTACCGTATTTCAATATCAGATGAATTTGGAACAAAAGAAATAAAGCTTTCTCCTGAAGAATTTGCAAAAGTTGTCACTGGTGAGTTGGCAAAGGGGATATAGGACTTTTTTATTCACCATTCGACGGTGTTTTATCGCTAAAAAATAATGATTTGAAAGTCTTTAAATCATTGTCTTGCCCTAGTATTTATCTATATGCAGGCACGATACTATGATCCAGTTATCGGGCGGTTTTATTCGAATGATCCGATAGGGACATTAGGGCATGTGCAACGCGGCAATAGCCCTGCTCATGGTTTCAACCGTTATGCGTATGCTAATAACAACCCTTATAAGTATATTGACCCAGATGGTCAGATGCCGTTACTGCTCGCATTACCATTGGTCGGAGGTGGCTCTACCGCTGGCTCAGGAACTGCAATTGGAATGGGGGTTTTAACCGCAGTTGTTATGTCTATTGGTGGAGATTCTGATTCTAGTCAAACCGGACAAGATGTAGATGATTTCGTTGATGACTTGAAAGGTAGGTCGGAGCCTGACTCAAATACAGGTAAAACCAAGATAAGAACGTTAACTGATGGCTCCAGTGTCGAAGATGCTTTTGGGGATTTTCCGGGAGAAGAAGGTGAAGCTTCAGATGGTTCTCCTATAAAAACGGCGGAAGACGGAAGTACTGCACATATTCATGACTCTAGTAAAGACGGTGGAAAGAAAACGTTGAATATTAAGCGTCCTACCTCTAAGAAACCATTAAAGATTAGAGAGCCGGAGGTTAAAAGTGACTAAGGTTAAAGATAAAATTGAAAATTGTTTGGGTCGTATTGACAAGCTACCACGAACACCATTCCTAACGAATTGTAAATATACTGTATTTCCTTCAACGGGAGAGGACCTGATTGATCAAAAGCTTTACGAAATCTTATTCTGTTCAAATAAAGAGTTGGGCAATAAAAGGTTCTTGGCAAAGTCATGTTTGGATGTAAAAGGAAAGAGTGAGTCAATTATTGAACAACTTGACTTAGACTGGGATGCTTTTGATTCTTTTCAAGGCTCAGCTTTCGTGTATGAAGGATTTTACATGACTAGCGAAAACTATGATTGGTTGGGAATATACCATCAAGATGGTTACACGGTTATCGGCAGCAACGACAAGTTTACTGAAGCTGTGACTCAAAAAATGTATGGTCAAGAATGCTGGAAAGATAAACTAGAAGAAGCTTTTAATAATGGATTCTTAGATATGTACGAAAACGACTATCGAGAGCTAATATCTGCTCTTCTAAACTAATACCGACCAATAGAATCGACAAAGGCTGATACGCCGAAACAAGCTAATTTGAATCCAAAGCCTCGCACTCGCGGGGCTTTTTATTGTCTTCAATATTTGAGTGCATTAACCTAACAAGCTAGGCCGATTAAACAAAGAGTAGAATATGTATATTGCTCCCAATTTTACGGATGAAGATTGGAATAATCTTACTTTAGACGGAAATGAAGAAGACTGGCAGACTGCAATAAGTACTTTGGAAGATCGAATTAATTCCAGATATATAGAACCTGTAGATCAATTAATTGAACTTGAGAAAGACGTTTCTCATAAAAACAAAAGATATGGGTTTACATGTCTAGCTATTGATATGCTCCCAATCGAAACCTTTCAAGCATTCAAAGAAGGTTTACCAGATAGTAAGGGCAAGTCTAAGCATTTATTCATAAAGTTCCTAATGGAAAGTCAGAGTTTCAGTCATTACTTCAGAAATGAAGATGAATGCAAAGAACTATACGAACAATTTAGGTGCGGTATATTGCATCAAGCAGAAGTTCAGGGACCTGTACTTGTATGGTCAGTTGGGGATTTAATTGAGAGACATAACAATCCACCTACGCTCAATAGAGTTTTCTTTCATCGTGCGCTAAAAAAAGAGTTTGAACGCTACATTACCTCACTTCGTGATCCAAGTTCAGTTAATTTGAGAAAAGCACTTAAAGCTAAAATGGAATCCATTGTAGAAAGAGCTGAAAGTTAATGAACCTTTTTAATCCAACCCCATCGCCTCGCACTCGCGGGGCTTTTTTATCGCACAATATCTATTTAATGAATACTTCGTGGATATAAAACTATTGATGCATCAACATAGTGAATAGCCCCGACTTTAATAGACAGATTTTGTTTGAATTCTTTTAGCTTTCCATAAGCCAGGGGAGGCATATTTTACGCTTTCCCGTATTTGCATTTATAGTTAGCATCGTTTCGATACAATCGAATATGTCTGCTCTTGCATGATCACGTGTTGTAAAAATTTTTCTATTTATTCGTGCTTGCTGAAGAAGTTGGAAGAAGTTTTCTGCTGCTCATGCCGGCTTGGTTATCGTGATATCGAAGGGGCTGATGGCGTAGCTGATTTAGCACAGTGTTGCTTACACGCTTGAATGGTTGCCTCGTCTCCGGTTGATTTAAAATGTTTGAACAACAACTTAATCAACCTCCGTGTTTCTTCCCCTTAATCACAAACGATTTTTTAAGAGTAGACAATTATATTTCATCTGTATACTTTATAAGCAACAATAAAAACAGGGAAGTATCATGAAAAAACTTACCGTCGCGTTTATATCTTTAAGCTTGTGCAGTTGTGCATCCCTAAAATTGCACGAACAACAAACATTTGATTTTAGTAGTCCTGTTACTTTGAAGGGTAGCATCTCTAAAGCTACAGAAATTGAAAAGCAATACCTAGAAATAACCAGAAAAAACTATGATGAATTGGTAACGCTTGATCAGTTCTTGCTTCACTCTGCTCTGGTTGGCGTCATCGGCGTTGCTTCTTCCGCACATACAGACGTGCTTACAACCGCGGGAGTGTTTGGTGGGTACGTGGGCGCCCAAAAAGCTTATGCAGGGCCACTTGGTAAAGCAAAGCTTTATTTAGAGGGGGCAGCGGCCGTTCAGTGTGTGCAGCGCCATACAGGGCAATTACTCCCTTTTGTGGAAGACTTACAGGAAGACTTTAAACTTAAACAACTAAAAGTAGATTTAGCAAATGAGCTTAGAAGCCTCAAAGCGCTTAACGAAAAAATTGAAGGCTACGAACAGACTTTTACAGGTGCTGATAAAACACTATTTTCTGCAAGTTTAAATTCGATGTCGTTGGGCAATTTTGATTCGCTCAACGGCGTTCAAAACTATGGTTTTGAGCGTTTAGAAGATGTCAAAGCCACAATTGTTGACGTTGATAACCTTCCCTATTTAGTGTTTAAAAAGCTCCAAGAAATTGATATGGAAGTCACTCGACGGTTTATTACTGAAACAGTGGATATCAATACGGTCATCGCTACTCTCAAACAAATTCAGACTGCAGAACCTGAAACGCCTCAAGAACAAGTTGATGAAGACGTAAACGTGTCTTTGCCGCAAAGCGAAGAAGAGCAAAAATCAGAAACATTAGCACCAGCTTATAAAGACCTAGGCGAGGCTGTAGAAGTCGCAAAGAAAGTGCTGCAACTGTCAAACAAATACACCACCAAAGACTTAAGCTTGCTTACTTCTTCTACGGCATCAATTAAAGCCTGTGTCGTCGCTACAGTACAAGCAACAGACTAACGGTAGGAATTTATTTAAGGCGGCTATCCTAATAAGGTGATAGCTGCTGGTTAGTCTACACGAACTCCTAGTTTCTTCAGTATTAACACTGCCGCATAACTTGTTAGCGTTAAACATCGCTTGCAAAACCCTGCTAACGCTTGAACCACAATACTAATAGCAATTGCCCCGCTAACAAATTAGCCGCAATTGGCAAAATTAGTTTCAACGAAGTGAACGATAGGCTATATTACTCCGCCTCTAAAGGCGGTAATTTGTAATTCAGCCTTAACGCTCAATCAACAAGGCTTCAAAGCACGTTTGTTTTTCAAAGGAATGAAGTTAATGCAGTATTCATTGCCAGTGTTATTGGCACTTATTTTTCTATCGGTGTTTAACACCAGTTATGCAAATAGCAATATACCTGTTCCTCAATTAAGCCGCTCTGGCACCACATCTGGTGAAATTGATACCAATGGGGCGTACACCATCAAATGGAATGATGCCGACTCATATGGTGACTTAGCCAGGTATGAGTTGTATGAAAACAACAGTCGAGTTTATGGCGGAAAGAGTTTATCGAAAGTCTTCTCTGGAAAATCCTCTGGAAACTACACTTATAAAGTAAGAATGTGCAGGACAGGGCTTGGGTGTGGAAGCTTTTCCTCTGCAGTTACCGTTCGCGTGCAGCCTATCTCTACACCCAATCTAAGTTATTCGCAAACTACATCTGGCAACATAGACGTAAACGGCGTTTTCACTATAAAGTGGAATAGTACTGATTCTTATGGTGACTTGGCCAGATATGAACTCTACCAGAATGGTAGCTGGGTATATTCAGGAAAGAGTCTTAGTAAGTCATTTTCAGGAATGTCTGCAGGAAATTACTCGTACAAAATTCGAATGTGTCGTTCAGGCTTGGGTTGTGGTAGCTACTCGTCGACTATTACCGTTCGCGTGCAGCCTATATCGAAACCTCGTCTTAGTTATTCGCAGGCCACGTCAGGCAACATAGACGTAAATGGTGCATTCACTATCAACTGGAGCAATACCGATACTTATGGTGACTTAGCTAGATATGAACTCTACCAGAATGGTAGCTGGGTATATTCAGGAAAGAGTCTTAGTAGGTCATTTTCTGGAATGTCTGCTGGAGATTACTCATACAAAGTCAGAATGTGCCGTTCAGGCTTGGGTTGTGGTAGCTATTCGTCGACAGTTACCATTCGCGTGCAGCCTATTTCTGTACCTAGTTTGAGTTATTCGCAGACCACATCAGGCAATATAGACGTAAATGGTGTATTTACTATTAACTGGAGTAATGCCGATACTTATGGAGATTTGTCTAAATACGAACTCTACCAAAATGGTAGCTTGGTATATTCAGGGAAGAATCTAAGTAAGTCATTTTCAGGTATATCTGCCGGAAATTATTCGTACAAAATTCGAATGTGCCGTTCAGGCTTGGGGTGTGGTAGCTATTCGTCGACTGTTACTATTCGCGTGCAGCCTATTTCTGTACCTAGTTTGAGTTATTCACAGACCACATCAGGCAACATAGATGTAAATGGTGCATTTACTATCAATTGGAGCAATACCGATACTTACGATGACTTGGCTAAATATGAACTCTACCAAAATGGTAGCTGGGTATATTCAGGAAAGAGTCTTAGCAAGTCATTTTCAGGATTGGCTGCGGGAAATTATTCATATAAGGCCAGAATGTGCCGTACAGGTTTGGGATGTGGCCCGCACTCCACAACGAAAACGGTGCGGGTTGAGCCTATAAGTACACCTGCGATCACCATTGTCAGTGATACGCTTGACGATCTTAACGTAGAATCAACTTTTACGATTAACTGGCAAGACATCGATAGATACAATGACCTGGAAAAGTATGAACTCGTCGAGAATGAAACTGTCGCCTACGCTGGCAAAAACCTGACGAAAGCCTTTTCATCTAAAGCGCCAGGGCAATACAGCTACAAACTAAGAATGTGTCGTACAGGATTGGGGTGCGGGGCTTTTTCAAATACAATATCTATTCAGGTTAAAGAGCCAGTTTTACAGTTAAGCGCGCCATCTTACGTTACTGCAACAGTTGTGAATCAAGATGGTATCTATATTGAATGGTCATCAGTTGAGGGAGCTAGCGAGTACCGCCGCCAATATAAGGTAGGCAACGGTGAATGGGTTGACCACACTATTATCCACTATGGTACTTCTGTTAGTTTCGCTGACCAAATTGCAAGAAAAACGACATATCGCGTTAAGGCGTGTGCTGAAGATAATTGTTCTGATTGGACAGTATCTAACGAAATAGAAATAACAGAGCCTTCTCTTGACGCCCCCTCGGTTGTATCGGCATTGGCTGAAAATGACACCATCATTGTAGAGTGGTCACAAGTTCAGGGTGCAATTGAATACAAGCGGCAAAATATGAATGCTGATGGCATTTGGGGCAGTGAAGTTTTTACCGAGTACGGCACCTCAGTTACTTTGCAAGAACAAGAAGCCGGTACAACTGCATATCGAATAAAAGCCTGCAATGAACGCGTATGTTCTGATTGGCGAGAATCAAATCTTGTAACTGTGACGAAAATACAGAGAAAAGTGATTTTTATCCACACAGATTTATTAGGCAGCCCTGTTCTTGAAACACGAGAAAGCAGCAACCCTTTTTAGTCATACAAGTTTGCTAGCACCGCAAATTTATATTAGCTTCGCCGACCCCAAAAAAGGTTGTAATTTATCGAGGAAGACTGGATGTCTGAATATTACACATTGTTGGCCAATAGCCACACCAGCAGTATTGATATCGCAGATATCAAAAAGATTAGCCTCATAATCTATGTCGAATGTTATACAATTATTAGTTAAAAGGATTTTTAGGTGAAACCCATTGCAGTTGTGAAGCTTTTCTCTCTCTCATTGTTGATTTTTACTTCGGTAACACTATCTGCCCAAGCGACGACAGTAAAGGGATACATAGACGGTGTAAGTGGAAATATTGATAACTTCTATGTTGCTGGTTGGGCATGCCAGACGGGCTACGAACAGTCGATAAATGTGCATACATATACTGGTGGTCCAGCGGGCCGTGGCTCCTATGTTGGCTCTACCAAAGCCAGCAACAATAGTGGTGATGGTATTTCTAGTGCTTGTGGAACTACTTTAAGAAAACATGCGTTCAAGCATACTTTTTCACCAAAACAAGTGTACAAAAATCGCGGTAAACCTATTTATATTCATGGTATCTCCATAGCTGGAACTGGTCATAAGCAGATCTCACGTTCAGGTATCTATAGTTTTCCTGACTTTCCCACCAGTAGAGTGCGTGGTCATATTGATGATATATACAAGAGTGGCTCTAGTTGGAAAGCCAGAGGATGGGCTTGTCAAACAAATTATGCCAAATCGATTTCGGTGAAACTATACGTTAATGGCCCAGCGGGGTCTGGAACCTTTATTGCTAGTGGCACTGCAAATAGAACGTTAAACAGTGCAGTTTCAAATTCTTGTGGAACCAATGGTGTAAAACACACATTCCATATCAATATTCCTGAGAGTGTTCTCAATGCACATGCGGGAAAAGCCGTTTATGCAGAAGGTATATCACTGCTAGATACGGGGAATTTTACATTGTATGAATCGGGCGATCACAACCTTCCCAACGCAAACCAGGCTCCGTCGGTTACCGCCACAAGTCCCAACAATAATCAACAGTTCACGCATAATAGTCGAATTGTTGCGACTGCTGATGCATCAGACCGTGATGGAACTATATCAAAAGTCGAGTTCAGGTTAAGTAACGGTTCGTGGAAGTCTGATTCAAGTTCTCCTTACCGATACGATTTTGGTACCCTAACTAGCGGAAGTCACACCATTTACTATAGAGCACGTGACAATGATGGTGATTATTCGCCAACAAAGCGAATCAACTTTGCTATAAATCCGTCTGTGGTGAAAGGAAACATAGAATCAGTAGGAGATAATATCGATGACTTTTTCGTTTCGGGCTGGGCATGTCAAACTGGTTATGAGCAATCAATAAATATTCAAACCTATACTGATGGCCCTGAGAGCAGTGGGACTTACGTTGGTGCTATAACAGCGAACGATAATAGCAGTGTAGCGGTCGCTGGTGCTTGTGGAACGAATTTGCGAAAGCATGCGTTTTTACAGACTTTTTCCCCGCAGGTAGTTTACAAGAATCGGGGTAAATCGATATTCATTCATGGGCTATCAATAGCAGGCACCGGAAATGAGTTAATTAACAACTCAAATAGACATAGCTTTCCTGATTTCCCAAACAGCAGAGTAACTGGTCATATTGATGACATTTATAAAAATGGCGACGATTGGATAGCTCGTGGATGGGCATGTCAAACCCATTATGGTAAATCAATCGAGGTTAAACTTTATGTTAATGGTCCAGCTGACTCTGGAACGTTTGTTGCCAGTGGAGTAGCAAACAAAACGTTAAATACTCCTGTTTCCGATTCATGCGGAACAAACGGTATAAAGCATACGTTTCATATTCAACTCCCCAACAGTGTAATTGCGACTCATGCAGGACAACCAATCTATGCAGAAGGCATGTCTGTCCTAGGCACGGGTGATGTAATGCTCTATCAATCTGGTGACCACGTTATTCCATCTAATAACGTGCAACCCGAGATAACTTTAGCAAGCCCGCAAGACAACCAAAAGCTTAGTTTGCATACAAATATTATCGCAATAGCAAACGCGGCAGATGTTGATGGTTCTATTGTTCAAACAGAGTTCAAGCTTGAAGGAGAAGACGGCTCGTGGAAGATCGTATCTAATCCTCCATATCAATTTGATTTTGGGCTTCTCCCTATTGGTGAAAGCGTGATTATGGCGAGGGCACTAGACGACTCGGGTGATTATTCAGAAACTGTGTCAGTTTCTGTTTATGTCGAAGGCCGATCTAGAAAAGTGATTTTTATCCACACAGATTTATTAGGTTCGCCTGTTGCTGAGACTAATGAGGATGGGAATTAGGCCGTGTCATTAGAGTATTAAGCTGATTGATCTGCAGTTAAACTCAAGTGAATAGTTGGCAAAAGGGGAGACTTTGATCATTTCAAGTTTGCCCGTATCGCAAATTTATATTAACATCGCCGACCCTAAAAAAGGTTGTAATTTATCAAGGAAGATTGGATGTCAAAGTTTTATCTTTTGCTTTTGATTTGCGTTTTCAACGCTAAAGCGTTAGCAAATGAAGAAATAAAATGGTCTAGTAACGAATATCAACAAGTAGCTGGTGATTTTGATGGTGATGGTGTACTAGATTTCTTCGTTGTTTCCCGTAGTTCAGAACTTCCTTCGCTATTTATTCCTTCATCTTCACAGGACGATTTTAATCCTGAGGTCAATATACATTTTGACTCTGATAGTCAGCTTCTTTTGTCCGGTGACTTCAATGGCAATGGCAAAGATGAAATCCTTGTATTATCAAAAGATATGGTCGGCTATCATTGGTTTGTTAATAAGGAATTGAAGGTAAAACGCAGTGCCAAAGACATAAAAATTAAGCGATACGATGATGATTCTCAAATAGACATTAGCCGTATCTTTGCCGGTGATTTCAATGGAGATGGCCTAACAGACGTTATGGCTTGGCAAGACCAAACTCATGAATTTGTTGTCTTTCGCAATAAGACGAATGAAAACAGAAAGCTCAAGTTTGTTTTTCGCGATGCATTCTCTTTTGACAGCGGGGAATCTCTTACGCCTTACATCCACGACTTTAACTCTGATAATCACGACGACATTATATTATTGCCAACAATTGAGAACGGTAATATATGGGTAGCATTTGCTGACAAGAAAGGGCGTTTCAAGCGCGCTGAGTTTGAAGATATTACGGCTTCTTTCGGCGGACAAAGTTGGAACGCTAACGAACATGTGATTAAACACTGGGTTAATCCTCAAACTGGAGATTCAGAACTATTGAGACTTGCCAATGCCACTGGTGGCTATAGTGCCGATGGCGAATGGATAAGAAATGAGTCAGAGATACCTGTATTCGAGGATGATACAGATACTAGTATTCCACCGTTGCCAGACCCTCATGAAGATGATGATAACGATGAAATTGAGGGGCTTGACTATGATAGTTCTGTGAAAGATTTTCTAGCCAATCCTAGGCAATCTTTACTATCTAAGAGTAATGCAGAGACAGGTGTAAGACAAATTTCGGCAACTGCAATAGGAATAAAGAACAACGAACCTAATTGCAACGACCAATCGTATTCATTCAGTTTACAAACCATTACTACGGTTTGTGCAGATGGCAGTAATAATGCAGAACAAGGTACAGTTTCATCATCGAATCTTCGTTTGGTTTCTAGTTACAACGAAGCACAAAGACCCAGCACCCCAACTCAAGCTCCCACCGTCGTTGGCGGTTTTTACCAACCAGCAAATGGAAAAGCGACCATTACCTTTCCGGCAATTGAAGGAGCTGACTATTACAGACTTTTGCGCAAGCCTGGCGGTGGCAGCTATCAGTTTATTCATGTAGGGAGTGCTAGAGTATACGAAGATTCATTGCCCAGCCAAGCTGGTGACTATTTCTATAAGTACTCTGGCTGTAATTATCAAGTCGGCTGCTCCGCAAATGGGCCTCTTCAACATGTCAAAATTTATGATAAGCCTAGCCAAGTACCATATTTTCGAGCAAACAGGTCGACAGCTACCTCTAATAAAACGGTAACCGTTTACTGGAATAGCACGGCTGGCTTAATTCCTAACGGCTACTTTCAAATCACAGAAAAGCCTCAGGGTGGAAGTACACGTTCAATTGGAGGAAGTATTTCTTCTACCAAGCGTTCTTTTGCCATATCCGCCTCTGGCAAAAGCGGCACGTATACATACACAATTAAAGCATGTAACCCCAAAGTAGGGTGCGGTTCTGCATCTAGCATTTCTGTATATATGGCTGGAGACCCATTGCCAGCACCTACTAGCGCCCCGATAATCTCGGGTGGTAAATATCATGCTATCAACTCATCAGTTACCATAACTATGCCACAAATAAACAGAGCAAACTTGTACCGTGGTATTCGAAAACCAGGCTCTGGAAGCTATACGCAAAGGTATTTAGGCAATAGTCGAGTGTTTACTGATAGGGCGCCCTCTCAACCTGGGGACTACTTCTACAAATATAAATCTTGTATCAATGACGTATGGAATTGCTCTACCAATGGCCCGTTAGCGCATATGGTTGTATATGGTAATCCTGGAACGGTTAAGAATCTGAGTGCGAGCACTGCTTCTCTGAAATACGGGCAAAGTACTACGCTTACATGGAGTAATGGTAGTGGAACTATTCCTATTGCGTACTACAAGATTTCTGAGACTGCACCTAGCGGCGGTAAACAGACATTTACCTCGAACCAACCTTCCTTTACCGTCTTTCCCGATAGTGGTGTTGGCAGTTATCGTTACGATGTGACAACATGTAATTCTAACAGTCACTGTGGAAACTCAGTTTCAACCTCTGTCACATTGCTCAATTCATTGCCTTTAGCTCAAGATGATGTTGGAACGGTGGATGAAGGGGCTACGGTTACTGTTAATGTTTTGGACAATGATAGCGATCTAGATGGAGATCCCTTAAGTATTTCAAACGTAGGAAGTGCGGTAAATGGTACGGCTACTTGCGACTTAATTAGTTGCTCTTTTAAGGCCTCGAATAACTTGACTGCGAATGTAACTGGTGAGTTTACCTACACAATAAGTGATGGAAAAGGAGGAGTTGCTTCAGCAAAAGTTTCGATTAGTATTCGCAATACTGTCGATGCGAAGGTCGATAGCCCAACGATATCTCCAAATGGAGGGACTTTTAGCGGTTCGCAGAGAGTGACTATTTCCACTACTACACCTGGCGCTTACATCTATTATACTACTGATGGAAGTACACCAACCACATCTTCAAAGAGATACACTGGTGAAATCACAATTTCACAAGACACCACCATTAAAGTGACGGCTAGCAAGCCTGAGCACTCAAATAGTGATGTAGTTTCTGCGTCTTTTACCAAGAGCGCATCGCAACGTAAAGTTGTTTTCGTGCATACCGATATTTTGGGCTCACCTGTTGCAGAAACAGAAGAAGACGGGAATTAATTGACTTCCTCCGTATTTGTTCTTATCTGATATAGCACCGTGCAAGCGTATTTGGCTAGTTCAAAAAACTTCACGGTGCTCTAACTTAACCCCAAATCACTGGCAGTTTGAGTGAGTTGCTGACGCATCCATTTATTGACCAAATCGTCTTCTGCCGTTTTATGCCAATACATGTATACCGGCAATAAGGGGACTTCAAAAGGCAAAGGGGTTACGGTGATATCAAATTTTTGGGTCAGCTGGTGGGCATAACGCTCTGGCATAGTGAGTAACAAATTACACCGGCTTACCACGTCTGCTGCTGCGAAATAATGCTCGCATTGGAGTGTCACTTTTCTTTGCAAATTGTGCTGCGCTAGCGCAAGCTCAACACTATCCAGCTTGGAGTCTTTCAGCATAACCAAAGTGTGATGAGCATCGGCATATGCTTGCATGCTGACCTTCTTAAGGTAGGGGTTTTTCGATGCACATATGACAACAAAGCGTTCGTTACAAATAAATTGAGACTGAATTTCTTTGCTGGTGGGCACCAGCACATCAATCACTAAGTCTAGTTCTTTTGCCACAAGTAAAGGCTCTATTTCTGGCCATGTAACTTGTCGGCTGTGTACCGTGATAGTAGGGCTGTCTGTGATGAGTTTGGGGACGAGCGTAGGCAAAAACGTCGATTCTAAAATATCGCGCAACCCTAACGTGAGTTTACGTGCAGTAGCGTTAATATCAAAGCTCACACTACCACTTACCGTTTGCTCTAACGTATCCACGGCGTCGGTAACCGAAGCAATAATACTTTGGCAAAAAGGGGTTGGCACTACTTGCCGGCCGTGACGCACAAACAAATCGTCATTAAAATTATCTCGTAACCGGCCTAGGGCATGACTAACGGCGGGTTGCGTAAGATGAAGACGCTGCGCTGCCTTAGTAATACTGCCTTGTTCATATACAGCTCTTAGTACGATAAATAAATTGAGATCAATTTTGCCATGCATCATATTTATGGGTTTCCATAATAACTCATCATTTTTATTTATTTTTAAACAGCGTACACTGCATTAAATGTTAATAAAAGGTTTCTTTTGTAAGGGGCGTGTTTATGCAGGCATCTGTACTTACCGAGGTGTTGTTACCTCTGGCGTTGGCATTCGTTATGTTTGGCATGGGGCTAACCCTTACCCTACAAGACTTTTCTCGATTACTTAAAACGCCAAAGGCCGTGCTTTCAGGCGTTATTGGGCAAATTCTCTTATTGCCGCTGTTGGCGTTTGCCTTATGTATCGCTTTTGCATTACCGCCTTATATAGCTGTAGGTATTATGATACTTGCCGCATGCCCTGGCGGCACCACCAGTAACCTTATCAGTCATCTTGCGCGCGCTAACTTAGCCCTGTCGGTAAGCCTTACCGCGGTTTCAACTATCGTTTGCGTATTTTCCACCCCGTTTATCATTCAGTTTGCTATTAATTATTTTGTAAAAGAAAACGCGCCATCCTTCTCTATTATCCAAACCGTAGTGGGCTTAGTAGGAGTGTCGATAGTGCCCGTTATTATTGGCATGGTAATTCGAGCGCGAAAACCAATGTTCGCCCAGCGAACGGAAGACTTTTTTAGAAAGTTCTCTATGTATTTTATGCTGTTGATGATTGTAGGCGTGTTGGTATCAGAAAAAGACAGTTTGGCGGCTTCTTTCGACAGTGCGTTTTTAGTATGTGTGACCCTAAATGTGCTGTCAGTGTCATTAGGGTTGTTGTTGTCAAAAATCACTGGCCTTAATGTAAAAGATGCACTGACGCTTGCGATTGAAATTGGCGTTCAAAATGCCGCACTTGCTATGTTGATTTGCATTAGTTTCT
>CAYVST010000011.1:0-56280 GCA_964454185.1 uncultured Alteromonas sp. | reverse complement strand
CCAGTTCATTTGCAGTAAATGTAAATTCACCTGTTGTCGGGTCAATTTCAACAACGCCCTGGGTAGGTTGTGTGCTTACTGAAAAGGTTAACGCATCTCCGTCAATGTCAGTTGCCTCTACTACCCCCATCGTTTGCCCATTACTGCCCACCACTAATGATGATGTTTCAATAATAGGTAAATCGTTTACATTAGATATCGTAAAAGACAAAGACACGCTAACCGAGTCAATACTATCGGACACGAGGATACTGGCGGCGTCATTACCATAGAAATTGGCGCTTGGTGTATAGGTAAAACTACCGTCCTGACTTACGGTTAAACTGCCATTTGATGGGCTTACACCTACTGAAAAGCCAAGTGTATCACCGTCTGCATCTGTTGCGGTTACCACACCTGAAACAGCACTGTCTTCCGGTGTTGTTAAAGTAAGGCTGGCATTGCTTACAGCAGGAGCAGTATTCCCACCGCTTCCACCACCACACGCAGATAATGCTAAAACAGAACCCGTTAAATACACTAGCTTTACCGTATTTAGGGGTATTTTGTTTTTATTTTGAACGAACTCAAATGCCATGTATGCCTACTCCAAACAAAAAGGATGCGCATACTAATGAATAATGCAAATGATATCAATTCTCAATTGTATTTGTGCTTTAAAATTTACATTTCTTTTATTGAAGGATAAGTAATGGGAAACGTGGATTGTGTTTAGGAAACCAGGGCTTTGAGACGGACTTAATGTTCGTCACGCCCATGCTTTCAAGTAACGATGGTACAACTGTCCACCCCCTCGCTTTTTGTTTAACAGCCGCTTTTACAAAGTCTTTTGATAAACCAATGGTAAGCAATGCATGGTCGGTAGCAATGCGCTCAAAAAAGTGTTTTTCACGTAATACCGATGCTTCGATAACCTCATCATAATGACGCCTTAACAATTGCCATTGTTTGTCTTTCTCCTGACCCTTCAAATGGCTTACCATGGCGTCTATATCGCTGTCACGCCAATAAGCCGAAGCTGCATCGCCATGCCAACCGAGAATAGCCTTTTCACCAAGCCATTTATTGTTACCCGCGGTAAACACGTAGTTAGCACAAGATGAAAAACAGAACGTATCCACTCTTACATCTAAGTTGTGTTCAAGTACGAATTCGCCCAAGTCCATGCCTAAGTCAATATTGCCACCACCGCTGGTAATAACTAACACAGAAGGCTTAACGCTGGCGTCTTGGTAGAACGTAAACGCATCGAGATTGTTCTGCTTAGAAATCTCTCCCTGATATACCAGTGCATCGCTCTCTATGTAGACTTTCGCGCTTAGATTAAAGCTCATAAAAAGCAAAACAAATGCACTGCACCATACTGATCTACAAAAGAAATGGTGCGCAACTGAGTAACGAACTAGCATGGTGAACCTTGAATAAGAAGAAATAAAAACGCGTTTGACGATAGACCAATTTCAACGTGTGCTGTGGACACGAACAGGCAAAAACAAAACAGTACAAATGATAACGTAAGTTTGCGTGTATTAAATCACTAATTTTATCTGTACTACTTTGCTTTATTGAACAGTAATACGCCGTTCTCCCCATCTATCTAGCCTAGTACCGTATCTCGACGCACTGAATGATTTACTGGTCTATTTTGTATGGAAAACGTTTTCACATTCTTTGTGATAGTATAACATATCGCAAAATTCAAATTATGATGTCGTACTATGCAAAACACATCCGTGATAAACGCTAACAACCTTACTGTTACCATTGGCCAACGAACACTGTTAAACAACCTGAATTTCGAAGTAGGCAAAGGCGAAGTGTTTGCTTTGCTAGGCGGTAACGGTGCGGGTAAATCAACTACTCTCAAGACGTTTTTGGGGCTTATGAAGCCGAGTAACGGACAAGCTGCTGTTATGGGTTTTGACGTTTCTACTCGCATTAATGATGTGCGTAAATCAGTGGCTTACTTACCCGAATCGGTTACGCTTTACGGCCACTTATCTGGCGTAGAAAACATACGTTATTTTTTGTCTGTGGCAGGTATAAAAAGAGACGACTCATCAATTTTTGATGCACTAAAGAAAGTAAAGCTACAAGAAAATGCATGGCATTCTCATCTTAGTAACTACTCAAAAGGTATGCGCCAAAAAACAGCGATTGCCCTTGCCCTGCTTCGCAATGCACCCGTGTTGTTTTTGGATGAGCCTACTTCGGGTTTAGATCCTGCCGCTATTGATGAATTTAATAACTTAGTGTCAGAGCTATCCGATAATGGCGCCACTATTTTTATGGTAACCCATGATGTATACGGTGCCTGCCAAGTTGCTCACCGCATTGTGTTGTTAAGTAATGGTACGCTAACTGGCTCGTTTGAACGCGAAGGCAATACGCCTATCGATACAGAGGCAGTACATGCTGCTTTTGCGGGGCGCGCACAATGACCAACAGCGTGGTAAAAACGATTTGCGCCGACCAATGGCGCTATTGGCTTCGAACAAAAGTAGCCACCACCGTATTACTGTTCGGTGCTATTTTGACCTTAGCAGCGCTAGTAGTAAACGCGTTTCACATTCATGAAACTACGCATGCCAGAGAACACCTACAGCAAGAGGCAGAACAGCGTTTTTTGTCTCAGCCAGATAAACACCCGCATCGAATGGTGCATTATGGGCACTATGTTTTTCGCACTCCCACTGCGCTTAGCGTGATTGAACCCGGCGTCGATACTTATACTGGCAACGCCATTTTTCTTGAAGGTCACAGACAAAACAGCGCAATGTTTGCCGAACAACGTCAATCAGCGGGGCTAACGCGCTTTAGTAGCCTTACCCCTAGCTTCTTGGCTTTGGTACTCGCCCCACTTTTTATCATTCTTATTGGTTATGGCAGCGTATCTCGCGAACGTGAGGCCGGCACGCTCACATTATTACTGTCGCAGGGCGCCACGCGTCAACAGTTAGTGTTTGGCAAACTTATTGCCCTTACACTAGCCAGTGCCGCGTTACTTCTACCCCTAATTATTGCAAGTATGTACGTTGCATTTTTCAGCGAAAGTGCTGCTGTGGTCGCGCTGTTTTGCGTTGGCTATGTGTTTTATTTTCTCTTTTGGGCTGCATTGGTAACCGCGTCTTCGGCTATTTTTAGCCGCAGTAATGTAAGCTTTACCGTGCTCATAGTGGTGTGGATGGCAACATGTGTGCTGCTTCCGCGCTTAGGTAGTAGCGTAGCGACTAACGCCGTGCCTTCGCTTGGGAAACTAGAGTCTGACTTCAAGGTTGAGGAAAAGCTGCGTAGCTTAGGCGACGGCCACGATGTAAATGACCCCGCTTTTAAGAAACTTCGCAGCGACTTACTCGCCAAATATAACGTTTCTTCTGTAGACGAACTTCCTGTTAACTTCAGAGGGATAGTGGCGCAATATTCTGAAGGTCGCCAGGCGAAAGTGCTTAACGAGTTTGCTGAAAACCGTATGCAAGAAGAACTTGACCAAGCGCAAATTGCCCGTCAATTTGGTTGGTTATCTCCTACCGTTGCCCTGCGCGCGTTCTCTACGTTACTTGCTGGTACCAGTATAGAAACTCACCATCGCTTTTTGCGTGAAGCCGAGGCGTTACGCCTTGAGTTCGTTCAAGGGTTAAACAAAATTCACGCGGAAAAGCTCGATTTTAAACTTGATATGAACCGCAATAAGAGCGAAGAAGCCGCCGACAAAGCGGTGGTAAATGCAAGTAACTGGGCCATTTTATCCTCTTTTCAATTTGAACCGGAAAGTCCGAGTGCACGCATTAACAGCGCAACCGTATATGGTTTTCAGCTGCTACTTTGGCTCGGTTTATCCTTTGCGCTTCTGCAGTTGGCGGTAAGGAGGCTGCACCCATGATCCGTTTAAGCGATATTAAACGCGAAACCCGTTTCGTATTTGGGCATAGGCAGTTTATCTCTACGTTGCTAGTTATATTACTGCTAAGCACAGCAGCGTTGTGGTCTGGTCATGCTGAAATGCAGGAGCATCGCGCCACCATTGAACGTTTGTTGGAAAAAGACCGCGTAGAGCGAGAGGCTGCGCTTGCCCACCAAAAAGACTTTGGTAGTGCAGCCTATTACACATTCCATCTTACCTACGCGCCCCCCTCGCCTTTAGCATTTGCCGCTATTGGTGAACGTGATGTATTTCCATGGAAACACCGCATTCGCATGCTCGCGCTTGAAGGTCAGATTTACGAGAGCGATACCGACAACCCTGAACTCGCGTTTTTGGGGCGTTTCGATTTTGCATTTGTAGTTAGCGTTCTACTTCCACTTTTCATCATTTTGCTTCTCTATGATTTAAAAGCAAAAGAACGGGAAGCCAAGCGTTTTGACTTACTCAACGTCACGGCGCCTGACAACCACGCGGTATGGACGACACGTGTATTAGTAACGCTAGTGCCGGTTGTGCTTGCCACATTGGTGCCCTTCGTGATTTTTGCCGCAATAAATCATGCTTCTGTGGGCACAGTTTTAGCGGCCTGCGGCGTTGTTCTGGGCAACGTTATTGTGTGGACTGTCATTGTACTTATGATAGGTGCAGCGTCTCGTTTTGCTACCTTTAGCGCAACCCATTTAGCGTCAATTATGTTAGGTATTTGGTTGTTAAGTACCGTTGTAGTGCCCGTAGTAGGACACACGGTAGTAAATGCCACAGTTGAAACGCCCCAAGGCGGTGACATTGTACTTACACAGCGTGAAGCGGTGAATAGTGCATGGGACAAGCCTGTATACGATACGTGGGCACCGTTTGTGGCCACGCACCCTCAATGGGCTGATTACACAGAATACGACCCTAAACGCGATAGTTCGTTTAATTGGAAATGGTACTACGCTTTTCAACAAGTTGGCGACCAAATGGCCGAATCGCTATCTCGCGATTATCACCACGCCACGCGTCAAAAAGATGAACTGGCGGGCTATATCGCCCTTTTGTCTCCGTCACTGCTTACACAACGACTACTTTCAGATATCGCCGATACCAACGTCGATGCCATGGTGGGCTATGAAAATCGCGTGCGCGAATTTCATGCTTCATTACGCCAGTTTTACTATCCCTTGTTTTTCAAAACGCCTGAGTTTTCGCCTGCGCGTTTTGAGGAATTACCGCAATTTACACCAACAATAAAGACAACATCACATGAACACACCAATGAAAACTAATTGGGTAAAATCTACCCTCGCAATCAGCATTGCTACACTTTTACACGCGCCCACAATGGCGCAAGGCAATGACAGTAATAAAGAAGCGGACGTTGAAAAAATTACTGTACACGGTATGCACCGAGCATATCAGGGCGCCTTTGAGTACAAAGAAGTCCCCGCCGCAGCACAAGACATCGATTTGGGCTTAATTAGCGATGCGGGAGCCATCAACCTTAACGATGCGCTTGATTTATCAGCGTCAGTCGCCAGACAAAATAACTTTGGCGGTTTGTGGAACAGCTTTGCTATCCGCGGTTTTGCGGGTGATGAAAACCTGCCAAGTGGTTTCTTGGTAAACGGGTTTAACGCAGGTAGAGGTTTTGGTGGTCCACGTGACCTTTCTGGTATCGACCATGTAGAAGTATTGAAAGGTCCAAAAGCGGCATTATTTGGTCGTGGCGAACCAGGTGGTGCAGTTAACTTAGTTACTAAGCGTCCACAGTTTCGCGAAGGTGGTGAGGTTAAGGCAACCTATGGCAGCTGGGAACAAGTGCGTTTAGAAGCTGATGTACAAACTGTTGCCGGTGAATCAGAAAACGTTGGTGTACGTTTAGTGGGTTTCTACGAGGATGCAGAAAGCTTCCGTGATACGGTAGAGACAGAACGCTTTGGTTTCTACCCTTCTGTAACGTGGGAAGCATCAGACGATACAAGAGTGACATATGAACTTGAGTACACTGAACAGAAAATTCCTTTCGATCGCGGCGTTGTCGCTATAGATGGTCAATTGGGTCATCAGCCTATTGAGACCTTTACCGGCGATCCTAGTGGCGACACCATTGACACAGAAGTCGTTGGCCATCAGATAGAGATTTCTCACAGCCTAAGTGATGATTGGAACCTTTTATTAGGTGCAGGCCTTCGCGACACTACGTTTGAAGGTAATGCACTTGAGAACAATTTCGGTGGCCGTCAGACGCTTTTCATCGACCCTGACCAAGCGCTACTGTCACGCTTTAAGCGCTACCGTAACTTTGAAACAGATTACCTTGTATTGCGCGGTGAAATTGCGGGCCAATTCGATACAGGCTCATTGACTCACCGCGTTATCGTTGGTGCAGACTACGACAAGTTTGAAAATGACCAAGTTATTTTGCGCTATCGTCCGCCGTTTTTCTCGGCAGATACCGATATAAATGATTTGGACCTAGACCAGTATCTTGTGGTTGATATTTTCAACCCAGATTATTCCCCTCTGCCAGAGGTACCTCTCTCTGACAACCTTGATAGGTTGGAAGTACAAGAGGCTTGGGGCGTGTATTTTCAAGACCAAATTAATATTACAGACAAGTTCCAACTTCGCTTAGGCGGGCGTTTTGACAAGTTTGAGCAGGAAATTGATAACCGCAGAGCCGATCCGGTTAGCACCACCAAGCAAGACGATACACGCTTTTCACCGCAAGTAGGTGCCGTTTACTTGTTTAACGACAGCACAAGTATTTACGCCACATATGGCGAAGGCTTCCGTCAACTTACCGGTTCTGACTTTGCAGGCAACCCTTTTGAACCAAACCAGTCTGAATCAACTGAAATTGGTATTAAAGCTGACCTAACGTCAATGTTTGATAATGTTCGAGGTGACATCACGTTCTCTATCTTCCACATCGAACAAAGCAATATTCTTGTGTTTGACGATAGCCCTGAAGCGTCTGATGGCTTTTTCTTGACCCCAGCAGGTGAAGCGCGTAGCCAAGGTGTGGAGCTAGACGTAAATGCAGAGTTCGAAAATGATGTACAGCTATGGGTGTCATATTCATTTGTTGATGCAGAAAGCACAAACAACACCTCTGATCCTAATTTTGTTGCCGCTATCGAAGCGGGTGACCCGCTTATCAACGTACCAGAAAACCAGTTGAGCGTTCAGCTTAGCAAGGGCCTTTCAGTGTCTAATATGCCTGTACGTATAGGCTCTGGCTTGTTGTATGTTGATGAGCGTCTTGGTCAAACAGGTACAGACTTCTTCTTACCAAGTTACACCACTGTTCGCGCGTTCGCTGAGATTGAGCCAGTTAACAACCTCACTGTGCGCGTTGCGGTAGATAACCTTTTTGACAAAGAATTCTACACTAACTCCTTTGCTGATGTATGGGTAGAGCCAGGTGCGCCACAACG
Organism: uncultured Alteromonas sp.; assembly: GCA_964454185.1. GTDB lineage: Bacteria > Pseudomonadota > Gammaproteobacteria > Enterobacterales > Alteromonadaceae > Alteromonas. Next base: position 48,936 of record CAYVST010000011.1, on the reverse strand, counting down.
CTTTAGACTTACAGCGGCTTACCGCTTCTAAGCCATAAACGCTAAACCTTAAGCATATAAGGCTCGCTCGTTTTTCGTTGCGAGCCTTTTTTATTATCAATATTTTCTATAAAGAGTCTCAACAGCGCTCTACTGTTTTAACGCCCCTACTCTCTATAGACTAAAGTCTAGTGTCATAGGCTAGTGCTACAGCACGCGCCATGATGTACATGAATGGTTAACCATTGTAGAAAAGGAGCGCACGCCACTATGGCAGTAAAGAAGTACACGCATTCAACGTTTTTCGGTTTAATTGCCCTATCGCTTGTCTCATCATCATTTAGCCTTCACGCAGCAACCAAAATCGTTACCGCTGATGAAGTTAACTGGGGGTACTTGAACCCAGCGCGAGGCGATAAAAGCCCTGGTGCAGCAGACTTATGGGGAGACCGCACAAAAAACACGGCTACCGGCATGCTGGTGCGCTTCAAAGAAGGCTTTTCGTCTCCGCCACATATTCATAACATCACGTACCGCGGTATCGTTATTAATGGTGAAATGCATAATGATGACCCCGATGCCAAAGCCATGTGGATGCCGGTAAATTCGTATTGGACACAGCCGGCAGGTGAAGTGCACATTACTGCGGCTAATCAAAAAGCCAACATGATTTACCTTGAAATAGATGAAGGGCCTTATTTGGTGCAGCCGTCATCGGAACACTTTGATAACGGTGAGCGCCCTGTAAACTTGCACCGAGACAACCTGGTTTGGCTTCACAACACCGACCTCATAAGCGTTGAAAATGAAGGTGTAAAGGCCGTATACCTTTGGGGTGACACGCAAGCCAAATACGGCACCATGATAAAACTACCAGAAGGTTTTGATGGTGTACTTGAAAGCACCGGCAGTGAGTTTCGCAGCGTGGTTATTCAAGGTGAAGTGTCGCTGAAAGCAGAGCGTGACAATGTAAAATCGCTGCTGCCCGGTAGCTATATTGAGTCGGACGCGCCATCGGTGCATCACATCAAGAATTCCACCGGCGGTGACGTAACCTTGTACGTTCGCACCAATGCACCGCTTAAAATCCGATAAACAGTGGTAACCATGTCAAATAAAGGCGCAGCATGATGATGCTACGCCTTTTACTTTTGTGGATGCAATGCGACTTAACTGTCTAACAGCGTTACCACGTATTCATCGATAATCACGTTATCTGTTGCGTCAATGCGCACCTGCCAGCGTTCGTTCACTTGAACCTCTACGCGTTCGCCGTTAAAAACTGAATCACTGAATGTTTCCGCACTCAAGTTTATACGCAAAGAGACCTCATACGCCCCATCGCTACCGCTTACATCAACTTGGTCTACGCGGTGTTCGCAACCTGATTTAAACGTCTTGCGCGCCCATGCATACCAGTCGTTAAACCCCGCGTGACCGCGGAACTCTCCCTCTGGCGACTGCCAAAGGACCTCCTCGCTTAAATGAGGTAAAAAGCCATCGCTGGACGCTGGCAGTGCGTCAAAGCGGCCGAACCATGTTTGAACAAACCGCTTTATCTTAAGCTCAGGTGATGAGAATAGTTCATCAATAGCCTTTACGACACGTTCTCCATGTTCTTCAGCACGCGCTTGTACGTCAGACAATTCATTGTAAACGCCTTCGATGTAGACCATTCTGTGGGTATACACAGGTGGGTGATATTGCATTTTTGCTAGATAGGCTAGTTGCTCAAGAGGTCTAAGGAACTCCTCGACGCTAAAGTGATTATATCCCAGTGGACCATACGACTCTTGGGGTCCGCCCACTGAAATAGACAAGATAAAGTGCTTGTTAGCCAATTTATCGCCTTTAGGGCCAAATGCGAAGTTGTAAGTAAATACTTGGTCAATCCAACGCTTAAGAAGTGCAGGCACTGAATACCAGTAAAATGGAAACTGCAGCACAATAACATCTGCTTCAAGTAAGGCGGCTTGTTCAGCTTCTACATCAATTGGATTTGCTGTGTAAAGCGTATCTAAACGGCGTACTGACACGTCACTTAAACGCTGAGTAATGCTTTGCAGCATAGTACTATTGGCGTTTGACTCGTCTAAATTTGGATGACCTGAAATTATAAGAACATTACTCATTTTTCTACCCTTGCATAACATTTTTGATTAAACACGGATAGCTTACGCTTGATTGATAATTAGTTTTAGAGCACACTTTTCTCATGAATTATTAGTTAAAAACTAACAATAAACAGTATAAAGATGAGAAAAACCACCGTTTCATCAATTTCTGGACCATCGTTTCAGCAACTTATCGTTTTTCATGCCATTGCTGATGAAGGCAGTATTAGCGGTGCTGCAAGAAAACTAGAAATGACATCGCCATCTGTAAGCCATGGGTTAAAACTGTTGGAGCAGTTGTTGAATGTGCCCCTGTTTAACAGAACCACAAGGCGTGTTGAGCTCACTGAGGCCGGGCGCTTGCTTCAGCGACAAACTCGTGATGCTATAGGCACGCTGAATGTGGCTTTTGAAGAAGTTAACGCTTTAAGCTTTACACCTACTGGTACAGTAAAAGTCACTACCCCACGCTTCGCATTTCAGCGAATTATATCTGAGCATTATCATGAATTTTGTCAGCGATACCCTGATATACAGCTTGAGATCTCGATTAATGATGCCACAGTAAATCTTATTACCGACGGTATGGATATTGGGATACGTTTTGGTGACAGAGTTGAAGAAGGAATGGTTGCAAAACAGTTGACACCGCCAACGCGTGAGTGCCTTTTTTGTTCACCTGAATACGCGCGGTTACACGGCATACCCAACACAATAGAGAGTCTTCAGCGCCATAAACTGGTGCAGTATCGCTTTATTACTTCAAATAAGCTCGCCCCTCTGGTTTTATGGCATCAAAATCAATCAGTGACCGTCTCTATGCCCAATACACTGGTGGTCAATGACACAGACTTAATGATAGATGCAGCGAAACGCGGATTAGGGATAGGACGAATTGTTGCCTCAATGGTAGACAAGTACTTCGCTTCTGGGGAGTTATTACCGGTACTTGAGCCCTATTGGTTGCCTTACTCAGGTTTGTACGTTTACTTTCAACAGCACAGCCAAAAGGCCCAGCGAGTGCGGGCCTTTATAGACTTTTTAATAGAAAAGCATCCGCTTGATGCCAAATAAATACTAATTTACCAGATGTAGCTAGGTCTTCTACAAGTGGCGGTTAAAGTGTTCACTGACCGCAGTTACCGCCTTGCTGACAGCCTCTGGTTGGTCGTAAAAATCGAACTGGGTGAACCCATCTAACCAGACAGCATTAACATTATCACCGGCACTCTCAAGATACTGGTGTGCCCCTTGCGGTAATGCCATTGTTTCTGAGCCAACCATCAAAATTGGCTTTTCTTGTTTTGGCGCACTTTGCTGAGCATCGTAGTTCAACCAACCTTGCCATGACAAGAGGTTGAATTTATTGTCGTATGCGCTTATCAAGCCTCGATTTTTTTCTGTGTAATAGGGAACTTGATACATAAGTGCATTTTCATTTTCTAAGCTAGACGCTTCAATAATTTGAGGAACTGCTTTGTGGGATGCATCACTTGCCGCTGCCAATAGTTGCGCTGCATTCTCTTCTCCACCATAAATAGCGGTTGCCATAGGTTTGTCATGTAACCAAGGGGCAACCACAGCGACCGCGCGCAATTGACTTGCCTCAAGTGCGGCATCAAGCATGTAACCGGCCGACGCGCAAATTGCCAGACCAGCAATGTTCGCCGTATCAACGTTTCGAAGCGCGCCAGCGGCGTCAATTATCGCCACTATGTCTTGTGTTTTCATAGTAGGATCTTCAACAAAGGGCTGGTCTAAATGCTGAACACGCTGGGTTTCACCCCACCCCCTAAAATCAAAGGTTAGTGCAGCAAAGCCCTTTTCAGCGAGAGCTTTTGCATACACCGCCGGCATTTGCTCTTTCACCGATGTCCATGCACCAGTGACAATGACTAATGGCGCAGACTTGTCTCCCTCTGGTAAATAGAGATTAGCAGCAAGTGGGCCCACTTTCGTTTCTAGCGTTAGTGCTTGCATGGTTACTCCTTCAACTCGCGCGTTTTGTATGTCGTTGTAAGACTGTTCTGCTTGTACGGTCTGTGATACCGACGATGGCAGCGTGCTAGCATTTACATAGCTTGTAGCTGATGCAAAAACAGGTAATGCCAAAGAAATAGCAATACGTAATCGCTTGAATGTATGCATAATTATGTTGTCCTTTACCAATTGAAGTCAGTAGGGACATAATAGGTACACATGGCGGCAAATTATTGCATATTGCTGCTGTATTTATTGTATTAAATTGCTGCTATAGGCTGCGCGAGTCTGCAGCAACTTGATAAACACGGCTTAAAAATTAAGGTAAGTTATGAAATCTAGACTAGCGTTTTTTGACTTTGACACGCATAAGCCATCGAACTGCAAAGACGTACTAGACATTTCATTCTCAAACGAAGCGCTCAATTGGCCTGGCATTATTCTGGAGAAAGGCTCTTCACCCCACTTCTACCCTAATCATGTCTATACCCCCTACTTCTATTTCGCACTGGCGCTAGATAAGGATTTAAACTGGGACGTGAAAGGTGAAGATGGCATTGTTTCGTTGAAGACAACACCCGGCAATATTTGGATAAACCCACCTAGAACACCGTTTACCCATAATATATCTGAGCCCTGCTATTTCATTATTTTGGCCATTGAAGAAAAGGTGTTTCTTGATGCGTGTCCCTTTAAAGTTGAATCAGCTCAGCTAGAGTTTTTGAATAATTACAATGTAGAAGATGAGATTATCAAAGGCCTTATAGAGCTAATGATGTTAGAAACGCAGTCTGGTGGCCGTAACGGTAAACCCTTTTTGATGAACTTGCTGTCAGCCCTATCTGCTCACTACGTTCAAAACTACTCAAATTATCAAGATATACAAAATAATACTGCCACCAATGTTAAATTTGGCGATGCTGATCTTAAAAAGCTTGATCATTACATTGAGCAAAATATCGGGAATTCAATTACCGTAGACGCATTGGCTGAGTTGGTATTTTGTAGCAAATACTACTTTTTGAGAGAATTTAAAAAAAGTGTAGGCGAAACGCCTTACCAATACATTACTCACTGTCGCATTGAACAAAGCAAACGCTTATTATTGGCTAATTCGCTGTCGCTTAGCGAGATAGCCCAAAGAATGGGCTTTAACGACCAGTCTCACTTTACTCGAGTATTTAAACAGCACGTAGGGCTAACCCCTAAACAGTTTACTTTACGTTAAACGGCAAGCTGCCCAGGTACCATGCGCATAGTAGCCCTATTGCTATGGTAATGGTAACGCTGGTTAGGGTTCCCAACAGCACATACTCGGTTAGTTTTCTGTCTTGATGTTTTGTTAAATCACCAAACCTAAAAATAGACTTAGCGGCAATAAGGAAGCCAATTGCTGAAAATTGATTTAGCAGCACAAACGTGAGCACCAGTATACGTTCCAAATAGCCAATTCGCTGCCCTGCCAGCGCCAAAGTTTGTCGAGCTTCCAGGCTCAGTGTAAGTGAATCAACGGGGTTAGAACCACGCTCATTTGTAGCCGACACGTCGTTGCTCCATGGCGACAATAACTGTTTAATCACGATAGAGCTTGGTTTCAACACCGCCAAATACGCTAGTAAGACGGCAATTTGCTGTCCTCCAATGTAGGCTAAGTAGTCATCAGCCAATGCTGCTTGATCTGTTATAAATACAAATACACAAACAATAATAAGCAGGTGAGCACACTGATCGAGCAAGAAAAAAGCGGGTGTTTTAGGGCAGTACGACTTTATGATATCAATGGCATAGTGTGAAACTGCAATTGCGGTGCAACCAAGTATTAGGGTTGTGTGACTTATATTTTTGGCAAATAGATACATAGCAATGCTAGCCAATAAACCATGAATTAAGGCGTGAGCGTAAACATGTGGTGCACGTGCATGCTTTTTGTTGCGACTTTCAACCCAAGAATAGGGTTGAAGGTAAAAGTCAGCTAGCAGATGAGCAAGCAACAACCCAATGAGTAACGATGGCTGCGTTAAAACAACATCATTGTTTGCATGTGAAGCTGATGCAATAGATTCTGTGACAAGAGGCACGGTATTTACAATTAGCATTGGCGTCCTTGGCTATCTTATTAAAAAGCGTCTTCAGAAACTCGCAGTTCCTGCTCCATAAAGTCCACATAATCAGCCAACAATTTATAGTGGCTGGCATTTAATATACGGGTGATATTACTTCTATTTTTCCCTAAAGATGTTGCCACAGTATCATGGTTTTTGTCTGATGAAATCAAATAGGCAAGTACGGTTTCGGACTGGGTTTGCGTTAGGCCGCTTATGTGCGCATCAGCAAATTGGGTGAGTAATTGTGTCTTGTGTAGCAGCGATTTTACATCACTGACTAAAGCTATGTTTTGACCTTTCAGACTATCTAGACCTCGCCCTGACAATATAAAAGCTTCACCGGTGCCTGTCTTTACCTCGTGCGGCCTGAAGTTAGCCCTACCCACACCGCAACAAAGCTTAACATCTACACTAGGTGAAAAGGCTTTCATTGCAAGGCGTAAACCTACCGTCACGTGCATTCCAGCCGTTGCATCACACGTTACAAACTGAAATGCATCGCCTCGGAAAATGTCAAAAAAGCCATCATACTTCAATGCATAAAACCCGAGTCGCTTTTCAAGTTCTTTCATAATGCTAGCAAAATCGGTATCAGAGAATGATTGTGACTTAACGATATCTCCAGTTATTACAGCAACGAGTTGCGATGCGTTGGTTTTATCAGATACAGGTGTGGTCAAAATTTTCTCCAGATAAGTACATAACTTTCTTATTCATTAAAAAAGCTGTGTTACTTAATATACACACAAAACCCAATAACACCAAAAACAATCACATTTTTCAATGTTACACATTATGGTAACAATTAAGCGAGAGTGTTAAGAGGATTGTAGTACTGAGGAAGCGCTATTCCTTTGATGCTGATTTAAAAGGCTGCAATAGCAGCGCGATAAAGCTGGCATTTTCTTTGGAGGCAGGCACGTCTTTTTGGCCAATCGGCAAGGTTTCATCGCTATGTGCAGCGCGAGACGTGAAGGAATTAAACAGCCTGTCCCACCAGCTTACACTAAACCCATAGTTGGTGTGAGATTCACTTTTTGCTTGGCTGTGGTGGATGCGATGAAGCCGTTGAGTAATCAAAACCAGCCCTACTCTGTCGTCCCACTTTTGGGGCAATCGAATATTGGCATGGTTAAATAGCGCAAAACCGTTGAGCGCTATTTCAAAAATGATGATAGCGGCAGCTGGAATACCAAAAATAACAACTGCAGCTGTTTTGACGCCTAAGCTTATGGCGATTTCGATAGGATGGAAACGAAGGCCCGTGGTGGTATCCACATGGCTATCGGCATGATGCATCTTGTGCACTCGCCAAAGCAGTGGAATAGTATGAAACAGCCGATGTTGCCAATAAATAATGATGTCCAGCAACACAACACCCACCACCACAACAAGCGCCGCTGGTAGAGCATCAACAACGTTAAACAAACCTATACCATTAGCGTGTGCCCATACGGACACACCAATTAGCGTCGTGGGTAGAAGTATTCTTGCAACAACCGCCCCAGCAACAACCATGGCGAGATTACCTACCCATCGGGTCTTTCTATCGAGAACGGCTTGCCGAGCAGGTTTGTAGGCTTCAAGTATTGCCATTACAGCAAATACGCCTAAAAACACACTAAGCCGAATAAAAGAAGCATTGTCCATGGTTGTATCAACTATTGCCGTTGTCTAATTCAACACGTTGCAGCGTTTTAAAGCCGCCCACAATACGTGTAATCACGGTGATAAAACACGCAGCAGCAAACAAGTAGGCCAATACAGAAAAATAGTCGGGCCATATACAAAACGCTAAAAACACTAAAATAGTCTCGCTACCTTCTGTTAGCCCCTGCATGTAGTAAAAGCTCTTGTTTTTAAATTGTGGCCTGTCTATTTGAAATTTTTCTGCCGCGATAGCAAACGCAAGAAAGCTACTCCCCGTGCCAATAAAGGTTGCCAGTAACACCATAGCAGGCACGCCCCACTGCGCAGGCGCGGCAATGCCGAATGCAAGCGGAATAGATGCATAGAACAAAAAGTCTAAACAAATATCTAAAAAGCCACCTGCACTGCTACTACTTTTTTGATAGCGCGCCAGTTCGCCATCCAGTCCATCACACACCCTATTGCCAATAATGCAGGCTAGCGCAATGTTCCACCAGTTAAGAATAATAAAGGGGACGGCACATAGCCCTATCAAAAAACCTACAACCGTAATTTGATTGGGCGTAACACCGTATTTGTCCAAGCCTACAATAAACGGTTTTAATATTGGTTTAATGAACGGGGTTACTTTGGCATCTAGCATGTTGTTAACTCTATAATTTCGCCGCCTGCAGACACAGCATCATCGCTATCGTGCGTAACAAGTACTGCAGGAATATTTTGCTGTTTTAGCTGTTCAAAAGTCCAGCGTCGAATTTGCTCGCGTAAATTGCTATCCAGCTTACTAAAAGGTTCATCAAGTAATATGGCGTTTGGCTCGGAACTTAAGGTTCTAAGTAATGAAATTCTTGCCTGTTGCCCGCCAGAGAGTGCACTAACAGCGCGCTTTTGTAGCCCTTGCAAACCTACATTTTCAAGCATGGCTGCAATATATTCATGTCTTGCACCTTTGCTACCAAACTTTCCCTTGGGCATGGCAAAAGCAATATTTTCTTCCACTGTCATGTGTTCAAACAACAGCGCATCTTGGAACATCACGCCAACACGACGTAAGTGCGCTGGCTTATCTGACAGATCGCTGCCATTTAGCATCACATTACCTGTAAAATGAAATGGTGCACTTAGATGCCCAGAGATAGCGCGCAATAGCGTTGACTTGCCAACACCACTCGGCCCCATGATAGTGAGCACTGCGCCAGCTTTAACTAACGTATCAATACAAAAAAGACGCTTACCTTCGTTGAAAATCTCAAGATTATTGAGGGTTAACTCATTTTCACTCTGCAACATGGTTTCCCTTTTTATGCTTGACGGCTTCATGGTTGATGTCTGTTGAGCTGCCTTCGCCTTTGCTACTCAAACGGTGAGTCTTCCGAGGATTATAAACAACACGCGGTAGACTCCAGGCTACAACGAAGCCAATAAGAGGCATAACCATCTGAACAATCACATACGCAGCAGTAAGCCTCGTACTGCTACCAGATACTGATGCCACCGCTTCGGTTGTCACTGTGGGTATTGCCCCGCCTGACGCCAGTAAGGTAGGCAAATATTGACTTAAACTAATTGCAAACCCTAATGCCCACGCTACAAATATAGGCCCTATCATTAGAGGAAGTTTTATAACAAAAAACACCTGCATAGGTGTTTTCCCCAAACTTTGCGCCACCATGGTGTAGCGCGGGTCAAATTTGCGATACACCACCGCCAAAGAAAGAAACACGTATGGCAACACATAAACCATATGGGCAATATAAGTGTGAAACCATGTGGCAGACTGCAAGAAGAGCTGCTGAAACCACACTAAACCATAGAGAAACGCGACACCAGGCACTAATAAGGGGAGGAATAGCGCCAGCGACAGTATTGTCATCGTAGACTTTTTACCTGGTTGCAGCACTTCTGCTTCAAGCGCCATTAACACCACGACAATCGATGACACACTGGTTAATAACCCCAATACCAATGTGTTTATAAAGGGTTGTGTAATAGTACTAAACAGGGTTTGCCAATGAATAGTGGTTAAGCCATCAGGTATCATGGCAGGAAACACCCAATATGCCGCAAAAGAATACGTCACGACACTGTAAACTATCGCTCCTACCAGCACGATATACACCGCGATAATCGCGTACGCAGCACCTTTTACTGCACGGTCCGCAAAACGTCGGCGACCAGAAACCATCAGCACTCGCCCCAGTACCGACAAACCGCGCTCTATAGCAAAAAAGAGGCACAGCGCTAAACATGACACGCCCACCTGAACAAGCGCACCGGCAGACCCCAGCAAACGCATAGACAAATCGATATGATTAAACCAGTGCAGCACCGCTACCGCCAATGTGCTTGGGTTATTCGCTCCTAGAATAAGCGGTATTTCTACATTAGACGTGGCAAATACGAGTACTGCCAAAAGCGGTAAGCGAATTTTAGGAAATAGCGTTGGCAGTATAAGAAGAAAAAAACAGGCTATACGGCTGTACCCTAGCGATGTCCCTACCCTTGTATATTGCGTCAATTTAGAATGAATGGAAGGTTCAGACATGGCGCTCAGCGCCATCAACACAATAAAAGGCAGCTCTTTTAAAGCAAGCGCTGCTAAAACACTGAGCCCATATGCATCAAACGGTAAGCTGTTTGATGTGGTTGACACTAAAGCGCTGTCATCAAGTGTAAACAGTCGAGCAAAAAAGCCTGATGGGCTAATCACAAAAACAAGTGCTATGGCCGCCGCCGCGTGCGGTATAACCAACAGCGGACTTAACAATGCCTGTATTTTTTGAATGGCACGCGTTTGATAGAAAAACGCCAACAAACAAAAAGCACCCAGTGTCGCCAAAAGCGTTGAACCTAACCCCGTGAAAAGCGACAGCCCAATCATTGTCATCACGTCTTCAAGCGCAAAAAACGACAAGAAAGGCTTAATTGAGAACTGCACCTCACCAATAGCAGGAAAATAGCCAAAGGCGGGAAACACTACACCGATAATGCCAGCCAACACGGGAATGCATAAAAGGCTCAGCATCAGCCAACGCGCTGTTACAGTAAATGTGGAAAACATTAATAACGTGCTCCATAACGCGCATACCATGCTTCTCTGATGGCGTCAGTCCAACTTGCATGCGGCTCGGCTAACAGCGTTACCGATGCGTTTTGTTGCAATGCAGACGCGTGCCTTTCTTTTTGTTCGAACAAGGCTTTTTCTTGTTCATTAAGCAGTGATATATCAAGTACGGTATCGTCGCCCCATACACTTAACTTTTGCTTTTCTGCTTGCGCAACCGGAGACAGTAAGAAATTGACCACGCGCTTTGCGGCAGCCTTAGAAGACGAGTTGTAAGTAAGCCCTATAAAATGCACATTAGCTAAACTGCCATCGCGCATCACATAGGTTCTGATATCAGTGGGTAAGTCAAAACGGTTAACCGCGCTTGGAATTTCAGCGGCCGTAAATGAAAACGCAAGTGACAATTCACCACTGTCCATAAGACGATGCAATTGCGAGGCTTGACGCAGCATAGTGTCTCCCTCTCGCCACATAAGAGGATGTAAAGCGTCTAGATAGCGCCACAATGCTGGCAATACACTACCAAGAGCACGATCATTCACTGGCTGATAAAACAACGCTTGCTTGTCTTTGTTTAGCGCAATAATGGCGTATTTTAAAAAGGTAATACCCAAGTAGTCACTAGGAACTGGATAGGTAAAACGTCCTGGAGCTTGCTGACTTACCCTGAGCAGTTCATGTATGTCTGTGGGCGGTATAACACCCAGCTTTTCGAAATGAGACTTTCGGTAGTAAAACACCATCGACGCTTTACCCCAAGGCGCTTCCATTCCGTTCGTCTGCTCCCCAAAGTCAGTGACCATTGCAGTATTATTTTGAGGATTGGTCAGTGCAAAATGTTGCAGCGAAGGCACCCAATTAGGTGTCAGCAAGCCATGTTTTTTCATGGCTGCAAAGTTTTCGCCGTTTATCCAAATAAGGTCAACGCTGCCTTGAGTGTCGTTACCCGCCGCCTTCTCAGCAAGCACTCTGGATACCGCATCACTGGTATCAGCTAGCTTCACATGTTGAAGCGTAATGTCGTACCTCTGCTTTACCTGCTCTGCAACCCATTGCAGGTAGCCGTTGACCTGCGCACTGCCGCCCCAAGCGTAGAGCGCCACTGTATTGTCGCCATTTTTTTGCGAGACTTCTTTTGCAATAAGCGACGGCGAAAACACAAGGTGTGCCACGGCAATACATAGGTAACAGAGTAACGCGCGTACCCAATGCCGTTGATGGCAATAGGCTGTCATTGTACTCGCCAATTGGTGCGCAGGTGATCATTCACGTTAGTGTTAGCCTCGTCGCCACGTGTGGAACTTTTCAACATAGCCTAAGAGCTTCTCTGGCGCATTTGCGCGCTTCCAATTACCCGCTGCGTATTTCGCCCCTTCAGCCCACGTAGGATAAGCGTGAATAGTGCCCAGGATCTTGTTTAACCCCAGGTCGTGTTTCATCGCAATAACAAACTCTGCAAGTAGGTCACCGGCGTGTTCAGACACAATGGTTGCACCTAAAATTTTATCTTTGCCTGGCGGCGTAAGTACTTTAATGAACCCCTTACGCGCGCTTTCTGCTACCGCTCTATCTAGCTCGGCAAATTCATAGCGCGTTACCTCAACGTCGATACCTTGTTCGGCCGCATCGCGCTCATTTAGCCCCACGCGCGCGACTTCAGGGTCGATAAAAGTAGTCCATGGGATAACACGATAGTCCACTTTGAATTTCTTGAACGTGCCAAACAACGCATTGACCGCTGCATACCAGGCTTGGTGCGCGGCAACGTGAGTAAACTGGTAAGGACCTACCACATCGCCGGCTGCAAAGATATTCGGCATGAGTGTTTGCAGGTATTCATCTGTTTCAATGGTACGGTCAAACTGAATACCCAGGTCTTCAAGACCAAAACCGGTTAGTCGTGCTTTGCGACCCACTGCGACAATCACTTCATCATACTCGATGGCAAGCTCTTGGCCTTCCTTTTCAGCGATAAGTAACTTAACGCCGTCTTTGTTTTCAAAACGAAGGGCTTTGTGCGACGTAAGTACGTTTACACCACTTTCTCGCAAAACGGATTCCGCGTATTCAGCAACATCTGCATCTTCACGGCCCATTAAGCGCGGTGCTAATTCAACTTGAGTCACTTGGCTGCCCAAACGTGCAAATGCTTGTGCCAACTCACATCCAATGGGGCCCCCACCAAGCACAATTAACTTTTTAGGCGCAGTGTCCATATCAGCAAACTTCGTCCACAACGTGTCTGACGTTACATAGCCACTTTCTTTAATGCCTGGTAATTCAGGTACAAAAGGCGCAGCCCCTGTTGCCACTACAATGTTTTTCGTCGTAAGTGTTTGTGTACCGCCGTCATTGTGCTTAATCTCGACAGTCCAAGGGTCAACAATTTTTGCGTAGCCTTTAACCACATCTACCCCAAGATTAGTGTACCGTTCAACACTGTCGTTAGGTGCAATTGCAGCAATCACCTCGTGCACTCTAGCCATGACTTTCTTAAATGACATGGTGGGCATAACCGCATCTAAGCCATAGCTGTCTGCGTTTCGCATTTGATTAGCAACTTTTGCAGATTTAATAATAGCTTTACTCGGTACGCACCCGTAATTAAGACAATCGCCACCCATTTCGCCAGCCTCTACCAGGGTGACTTTGGCTTTGACCGCTGCGGCAATGTAGCTTGTCACCAAGCCGCCAGCGCCAGCGCCAATGACAACTAAATTACGATCGAATTTTTTAGGTTTGGTATAGCCTTTGTAAACACGACGACGGTTTACTACAGCAACGATAGCTTTTGCTATCCATGGGAAAATGCCCAGCAGAACGAATGAAAAAATTAATCCTGGAGACACGATACCTGCAAGGCTATCTATTTGAGCGAGTTGTGTACCGGCATTGACATACACGGCGGTGCCCGCCAACATTCCCACTTGGCTTACCCAGTAAAATGTCCAAGTTTTTAGTGAGGTCAACCCCATAAGTAGGTTAATTAAAAAGAATGGAAACACCGGCACTAAACGAAGTGTAAAGAGATAAAAGGCCCCTTGCTTTTCTACACCCTCATCGATTTTTTTCAGTTTTTCTTTAAATTTGTTACGCACCGTGTCGCGCAATATGAAACGCGATACAAGAAATGCCAATGTCGCCCCAATGCTTGAGGCGAAAGACACAATAATAAGGCCTTGCAGCAAGCCAAACAACGCACCCGCCGCAAGTGTTAAAATAGCAGCTCCTGGTAACGACAATGCCGTAACCGCCACGTAAACCGCAAAAAATACGCCAATACTCAGTACTGGATTCGCTTCAATTTCGCTTTGAAAAGTGTCGAGAGAACCTTTCATCCCCTCCAACGTCAAGTAGTTATTCAAATCGAAATGAAAGAAGCTCACTATGGCGGCAGCGATAACTGCCAGCAGCGCTATTTTTTTAAACATACCTTATTCCTACCCCTTAAAACGCGTATTGCATAGTGACTTGTGCATGTCTTGGCATATTTGGCATAACCAAGGTTGCTCCAAAGAACCCACCTTCAAACAGTGGCTGCCAATTGTCTTGATCGGTAACATTGATGATATCTAAACGTAATCGTAAATCATCATTAACGAAATAATCTGCATTTAGGTCAATGGTGTATTGGTCTCGAATATGCACCGTCTGTAAGAAATCAAGCGGGAAAGATTTCGTATACAGTGCACTCGCGCCAAGACTTACATCGTCGGTTACCTTCCAGCCTGCATTCACCGAGAAAATTTGAGGTGGAATACCTTGCACTCGAGAATCCGAAGGTGCAAACGCTGCAAACGAAGGCGAACCAACGCCCGTTCCCTCTATTATATCAGGACGACTATTGTCAAAAGCATCGGCTACCTGCGCTGTGCCTTGGAATGCCGCTGAGTCATCAAAACGTGCATCAAGATAACTGTATGCTGCATTTACCCAGTAATCGTCCGCCTGATAGAACATTTGAAGCTCTAGACCTTGCGTCTTCACACCACTGTTACTGCCATCACGATTTCGAAGGCTTCGCGTTTGATCAAATAGCGACGCCTCTGCATACCACGCATTGTTCGGCGCATATTTTACACCTACTTCATAAAGCGTGTTCTCAGTAGCAAAGTTAAGTGGGTTTATTTCATTGTTACCGCCTAACACAGTACCCCCACCCATACTGTTTGACGTCGCATCATTTTCTGAAAATGCCGCGTACACATTAACGGCATTCGTGAGCTTATAAACAGCACTAAGCTGATAGCTTGTTAGCGTATCGCTATACGTATCGGAAGCCGCTTCAACACCTTGGGGAGCAAGAGGATCGCGCGCTTCAACATCGTAGTAGTCTACACGCACACCGGCAATGGTAGAGAAATTATCCGTCCACGTTGAGCGCTGTTGTAGTGCAACTCCGGTTTGCCATGTCGTTGAATCGGTGGTGTCAGACAGATTAAAGTCACCCGCGCCATCACCATCAAGGTCGTACTGGGCGCCAGGTGATACAAACACGCCTGGGCGAAGTTCAACTAAACGCGCTTTTTGTGCATCGGTTAGTGGAATTACGCGGTTTGAGATAGGGCCGGTAAGATCAATAGGGTTATCGGCTTCTGTAGTGAATTGGCTGTAACCCAATACATCGTTGTAACGCAAGGCTACGCCAACGGTGGTCAGCTGATTGTCATTCCACTTATAGTCAATTTCAGTGCGGTTCTCAAATGTATCAGCGCCATCAATGATTTCCACAAAACTGTTTTGTGCAATCTCTTCGCGCTCCAGATATTGGTAGTAAGAAATATTTCTGATGCTGATGTTTTCAGCATACTGATAGCTAATATTACTCCGCAGTACCGTAGTTTCGGCACCATTAATGTCATCTGGATTAGTGAATACGCGATTTCTTGGGATAACCACTTCGCCCGTTGGAGAGATTATCGCGCCAGCACCTGGAACCGTGCTTCCATTAGGCTGAACGCCTTGACCGGTAATATAGATACCATTATCAATTAAGTTTTGTGTAGGACGGTTTATACCCGCGTTATCAGGATAATCCGTATCGTAATACTCTGCACTCACATCCCACGTTAGCGCGTCGCTTGGCGTGTAACGATAGGCGATAAACAAGTTTGTGCTATCTCTGTCGGCAAAGTCGTAAAAGCTACCATGGTCAAGGTATTCAGCACTAATTCGAATCCCGCTTTTCCCTTCTTCAATGGCAGTACCATAATCGACCTGCGCTGAATACTGGTCCCATCTGCCTGCGCGTAACGTGACTTTACCTTGGCTTTGTGAAGTTGGTGCCACTTTCGTTTGCAGGTTTACAAAGCCGCCGTTGCGCTGCGTGCTGCCAAACAGCACTGGCGATGGGCCTTTTACCACATCAATCTGTTCTACACTGTTGAACGACAGCGGCAAACCGAAGCCGTTGTTACCCGCTTGTCGACGCACGCCGTCTTGAAAAAGTTCTCCCAGCTGACCGCGAATACTCGGCAAACTCGGCGTACCAAAACCGCTTGAAGCATAAGCATTAGGCGCTGCCTTAACGATATCATGAAGATCGTTGATATTGAGTGCTTCAATCGCCTCGGCTGAGAACGACGTAACAGAACGCGGCGTTTCTGCGGCACTTAAGCCAGCCCCAAAGAGCCCTTTTAGTGTGTTATCACCAGGGTAAAGCGTGTCTAAAGACTGTTTATTACCTTTGACTTCGACGACTTCGATATCTGCGATTTGTTGCGCAGCAATTCCCTGACTAACAGCTAAAGCAAGTGCGCTTGTGGCCATGCCTATCATTTTATTCATTTGTGTTTCCGTGTTTTTAATTCTTGTTCGACAAGACCGATACGCTGGCAGAAAAATTTCAGACCACACGTTATTTTTCAATATCTTAAACTTTTTTGAAATTTTTTTATTGAACGCTCGTTCTATTGTGTCACATATCTTACTACTTGTAATACTTGGAGTTTACATGCAACACACTCAATCAGATATTTCTAATCGCCTGAGCTGGGCACTACTTGCGCTGCGTGCGTCTATTTTTATTGTTATGTTCGTATGGACTCTCGATAAATTTGTTAATCCCGCGCACGGCATGAAAATATTTGAACATTTTTATGGTATCAGTGGATTAGCTGAGACGGCGGTTTATGTTATGGGTGCGTTCCAGTTGGCCCTTGTTCTTGCCTTTGTTGCGGGTATTGCTAAACGCTATACCTACGGACTTGTATTCCTTTTACATGGTGGGTCAACATTGTCATCATTCCCACAGTACATCGATGCGTTTAACAACCTTCTGTTTTTTGCGGCATGGCCTATGTGGGGAGCGTGTTTTGCGCTTTACCTACTACGCGATGCGGATACACGCTTTACCCTTTCCAAGTAACGTTAGGTTAGCGTATTTGTGCGGCGGCAGCGTAAAGCTGCTGCCACTCTCCTTCATTGACGGGCATTATACTCAACCGCCCTCCTTTCTTTACTAACGGTAATTCTGATACAGAGGGCATGGCTTTAATGTCCGACAGCGGCAATACCTTGGCAAACTTTTCAACAAACTTCACGTCAACCCGATACCATCTTGGGTTATCTGGTGAAGATTTAGGATCATAATAGTTTGACTCCGGATCAAACTGTGTAGTGTCTGGATAGCCTGCTCTTACTACTGTAGCAACGCCTGCAATGCCTACCGTTTTGCAGCTTGAATGATAAATAAACACTTTGTCAGACACCGCCACACTGTCGCGCAAAAAATTGCGTGCCTGGTAGTTTCGAACGCCATCCCAAGGCTCAGTTTGATTATCCCGACCAGCTAGATCGTCGATAGAAAAGGCGTCAGGTTCAGTCTTAAAAAGCCAATAAGCCATGATGTCCTCGAAATAGAGATATACGCGCCTTCTCTTAAACATTAAAAAGCGCCTTAAGTGTTAGAAACCGCAAGCATCAGTATACAAAGCCAATCAATTTAATGACAGCGCTATACCGCAGACAGTCTAAGGCTGATATAATCGCGCACACCCCTGAACCTATGCCGTTGTACCTTTTACCAGCATTTTTTCAGGCATTTTCCGATTCAATCTAGATGTGAATACTATGCAAGCCACCATAAAAGCTGACCGCGGTCTGTTTTCTTACCCTAAATATTGGCCCCACTGCTTTGGCACTGCGCCTTTCTTACCCATGTCAAAAGAAGAGATGGACGCGCTAGGCTGGGACAGTTGTGATGTAATTTTAGTCACCGGCGATGCGTATGTTGATCACCCTAGTTTTGGTATGGCCGTAATAGGACGAGTACTAGAAGCGCATGGCTTTCGTGTTGGCATCATTTCTCAGCCTGATTGGAAAAGTAAAGACGACTTCATGAAGCTGGGTAAGCCTAATCTGTATTTCGGTGTCACTGCCGGTAACATGGACTCGATGATTAACCGCTACACATCGGACAAGAAGCTTCGTCATGACGATGCTTACACGCCAGGCAATGTGGGGGGCAAACGCCCAGACCGTGCAGTCACCGTGTATTCGCAGCGTTGCCGAGAGGCTTTCAAAGGTGTGCCCGTTATTGTTGGCGGCATAGAAGCGAGCCTTCGCCGTATTGCTCACTATGATTATTGGAGCGAAAAAGTACGTCGTTCCGTGCTGTTTGACTCAAAAGCAGACATGCTCTTTTTCGGCAATGCCGAGCGCCCGCTTGTTGAAGTAACACACAGACTTGCCGCAGGAGAAGACATTGCTGATTTGCGTGATATTCGCGGTACAGCAATCATTGTCAAAGAAGCACTACCAGAATGGCAGGGCGTCGATTCAACATCACTAGATAAACCCGGCAAAATTGACGCTATTCCAAGCCCATACCAAATGGAGCCTGAATGCGACTCTCAAGACAAAGATACCAAGAGTAGTGAAGCGCCAGACGCTGCTCCCATTGTTATTCAGCCTGCACAGAAAGAAAAAGAAAAGCGAAAGCCTTGGGAAAACGTCTATGTAAAATTGCCTGCGTTCGAGACGGTAAAGGACAACAAGGTACTTTATGCGCATACGTCACGTATATTGCACCAAGAAACGAACCCCGGTTGTGCAAGAGCATTAATGCAACGCCACGGTGATAGGCATATATGGATAAACCCACCTGCGATGCCGCTTGAAACGGATGAGATGGATGCGGTATTTGACCTGCCGTACCAGCGCGTTCCTCACCCAGTATACGGTGACGCTAAAATTCCAGCATACGACATGATACGGTTTAGTATCAACATTATGCGAGGCTGCTACGGCGGCTGTACGTTCTGCTCTATCACTGAGCACGAAGGACGTATTATACAAAGCCGCTCTGAAGACTCTATTATCCGAGAAATAGAGCAAATTCGCGATACCGTACCAGGCTTCACAGGCGTAATCTCAGATTTAGGCGGCCCGACTGCGAATATGTATCGCTTGCGCTGCAAAAGTCCAAAAGCAGAAGCTACCTGTAGGCGCCCTTCTTGCGTGTATCCCAGTATCTGTGCACACATGGACACTGACCATAAACCTACTATCGACTTGTATCGTCGCGCCCGAAACTTGCCGGGTATCAAAAAGATCTTGATCGCTTCTGGTGTCCGTTACGACCTAGCGGTTGAAGACCCAGAGTATGTTAAAGAACTTGCGCTTCATCACGTGGGTGGGTACTTGAAAATTGCACCAGAACATACTGAGGACGGTCCACTTTCTAAAATGATGAAACCAGGTATGGGCAGTTACTATCGCTTTAAAGAGTTGTTTGATAAGTACTCTCAAGAAGCGGGTAAAAAGCAATACCTAATTCCATACTTTATCGCTTCGCACCCAGGTACAACCGATGAAGATATGCTGAGTCTGGCTATTTGGCTGAAAGAGAATAAATTCAAGCTAGATCAGGTTCAGAACTTTTACCCATCGCCAATGGCAACCGCCACAACCATGTATCATACCGAGGTGAACTCTTTACGTAAGGTCACCAAAGACAGTGAAGATGTACCATCGGCAAAAGGTGAAATACACCGCAGGCTTCACAAAGCCATGTTGCGCTATCACGACCCGAAAAACTTTGCACAAATACGCGATGCATTAGTAAAAATGGGGCGTGAGGACTTGATTGGTCGTGGTCCACAACACTTGGTACCACCAGAAACCGCAA
Source organism: uncultured Alteromonas sp. (assembly GCA_964454185.1). Lineage (GTDB taxonomy): Bacteria > Pseudomonadota > Gammaproteobacteria > Enterobacterales > Alteromonadaceae > Alteromonas. The sequence continues at coordinate 28,911 of CAYVST010000011.1, read as the reverse complement.
ATGAAAAACGTCAAAAAGCCGCTCGTGGTAAACGTGGTGAACGTGCACTTACAAAACACACGGGCCTTCCACCGACGTTCCAACGTAAAAATGGCGCTAAAGGAAAGCAAACGCGCAGTGACTCTGCGCAAGGAAACCGTCAAAACCGCGCTGGCACATCTAGCTCACGAGGCAATACCTCTAAGCAAAGGCAGACTAGCAACAAGCGCTAAGCTCATTTGGCTTGGAATAAAAAAAGCGCCTTGCGGCGCTTTTTTCTATTTCATGGATGGGTTTCTGCACAGCTAAGCATTGTAATGGCAATCGCCTACTCATCACTTGCTTTACACAAGAGCCCTTCTATTGATTGTTCGTCGCCCGTTTGATTGTTGCGCAATACACAACTATCACCACGCTTTAACAAACTAAAGGTGAAAGCTGGATTGTTGTGACGACCATCAATTGGCAAGCCACGTTTATCATTATGTGCTTTGCGTTCAATGCTCAATGTTGATGCACGCGTGAACACATCATCGGCAATGGTAACTTCAGTACCGCCAAACCACTGGCTGATGACCTCTGCAATACTGGCTTTTTGCTCAGCATTAACCGTGACCAATAATGCAGGAACCGCCTCTTTTGCCTGTGTCATCATACAACCACTCAAAACAGCCGCGCCAAGTAACACGGCACCACAATGCCTAGCTACTCTCATTACTTAGGCTCCGATAAAATGGGTTCATTTATCTTATTATGTAAGAACAATGCATCTCGTCTTTCATCTGGCGTCTTGATGGACAATAACGTGCCTGACTGCGACTCACCAGCCACACGCTGTGCGACAGGCTGAGCTGACGTTGCTACCACCGGACAAGCACCTGTTTCAGAATATTGAATGGCCGCTGATAACATGCCTTCTTGCGGGTCGCCTAACGCTTTAGAGAAATCGTCGGATACTTCACAACCCGGCAATTCAAAATCGAAGTTCGGTGTAGTGGTTGGCATAAAACCATCAGCGTAATCACCAAAACCTTTGTTGTTCACACCTTGGAACTGAACGGTAAAGTAGGTTTCACCACAGTTATCTGTTGGGTAGAATCCATAAGGCTTGCCACACGTAGTAGAGCCTACCTGCACCACTTCAACATCGATACCGCGTAGCGCATTCATTATAGCTTCGCTGGCAGAACACGTTGACCCCGTAGTGAGTACGTAAACTCGTGTCAACGATAGACTTGGCAATACATTATTCGTCAGTACTCCCTCATTGTAATCTATAACGTTACTGTAAAACGGTGTAGGCCTTATTGCACCGCCAGTAACAGGATTAGTAGTAGGGTTTTTGTCGTTGAATCTTAGCGTCTCAAAATTGGCGTTGTTGGTTTGAGCTGGGCCTGCCACCATGTAAGACAACTGTGAGGCTAATGCCAAAAGACCACCACCGTTGTAGCGCAAATCTATCACCAGCTCTGTAACATTCTCATCAACAAATTGATCAAACGCGCCAATGAGATCTTCTTGTGCTGTACGAATAAACGTATTGAACTGGAAGTAACCCATCTTGCCATTGGCTGTGTCTACTACCTTAACATTTTGCACTGGAGATACCGCAATATCTCCAGAGGTAATGTCAGCCGCCAGGGTCGTGCCATCTTGAAGTTCAAATTCGAAGCTTACCGTGGTACCTGCATCCTCAGGAAACAGTCCTGCATTGATTGCGTCTACAGCAGCTTGCGTATTGCTATTAACAAAGTCTATGCCATCAATACGTGTTAACTTAGCACCGCGCGGTACGCCGGCAAGCGCAGCGGGAGAATTATCTTCGGTGTACCGCACTACGAGCTCACGCGGTGGCGCATTGCTAACAAATTGCCAAGAAAATCCAAAACCTGAAGAAACGCCAGATTGAGACAACTGGTTGTATTCATCTGTGGGCTGAGAAAAGTGGAAGTTGTCCTTCGGCGTATTGCTTAACGTTAACTCGGTAGTTTTGAGCTGGTCAAAATACGCAAGCACAGAAAAGTTATCTGGGTCGTTATCTGGTACTTCGTCATACCAAAGGTACGTATCGTTGGTCCACGAACGAAGCCATAGTTTTTCATCCAATGCTGTGCCTTGAGTATCAGGATACGCTTCGCCTGAGAACGGGTCTATGCCTGTTCTTGGCGTTGCACATTTAGCAATAAAATTCGATTGGTCTTCGTACACGCCAACTTCCCACTCACTTGCGTCCGGCGTTGTTGGAGTAGTTGGAGTAGTTGGGGTTGTTGGTGTTGTTGGTGTTGTCGGTGTAATAGGCGTCGTTGAATTGCCACCACCTCCTCCGCATCCTGCTAGAAGAGAAACAGTTACCGCCAGTGCGACTGAAGAAAACTTGCACACTTTTATCATTGGAAAACATCCTTAAAAATTTGTTACTGAATGATGTACATGATCAACTCTGCAGCATGATAGTGCCACAGGCCTTACATCGTCGCCATTGCACTTTTTTCTAAAGTGTTTCTAAATGTGTTTGCCCACGCAGCGCTGACTTAACACACTCAATACGACCCTTAAGAAGATAAAATGTATTCATTAAGTTTTATTTACACTTTATCAATCCTAACTTTACTCACTCGGTGTTAAGGGCAAAAAACCGACATAAGACGCCGTTAAGCTGCTTATGTAGTAACCCATTTCAGTTTCTATCGCTCCCGTCACGAACGGGTATTCACCACTTGGATCTTGATAAGTTTTGATAACTTGCCCATCACGACTTAATACAACCAGATGACCATAATCTTTCGCAGAAGGCCGCATAAAACTCGGCAGTCGTTGTACCATATTGCGCGCGAAGGGGTATGGTGCCAAGACGTCGGCAGCATGTGAACGTGGAGAGGCAAGACCAACAAGAAAGCCATCTTTAGATGCGGAAACATTGTCTGGAAACCCTGGTAAATTTGCGACAAATTCCTCACAAGACCCTTTTTGCTCCCCCTGTAAATGACATCGCAGAATACGGTATTTACCTGTTTCATTAACCAAAAGAAAGCGCCCATCGTGGCTAACAGCTACGCCGTTTGCAAAGACTAAACCATCTGTCAGCAGCTCAGCCTGTTGTGTTTCTGGATAATAGGCAAAAACCTTACCGTGACCTTGGTGCTCGAATATTTCGAGAAAACTGGCCGCAAGCGTGCCGCCATGCGCTTGTGCAGAAAACTTCGTTGTAGCGTCAGTAAAGTAAATGGTGCCATCAGGAGCAATATCGACATCGTCCGCATATACGATGGGACTGCCGTCAACACTATCAAGCAGCACACTGACATTCCCATTAGGAGAAATGCTCAATAAGCCTCTTATCGCATCGGCAACTATTAGGTTATCTTGGCTATCAAATTCAATACCAAGAGGGCGGCCTTTGGTATTTACCCAGCGCGAAAACCCAACGTCTCCCTCCCTTTGCAACAAGATATACCCAGAGTGACTAGACGTAGCGATATCACCTTGGCTATTTACGGCAAAGTCTTCTGGACCATGGTCTTTACCCATAGACAGCTTTTCAAGGTTGGCTAATCGCTGATTAACCTCAAAAGGGCCCGTGAAGCCATTATTTGTATCGGGTTGCCATGCCACTGGCGATATAGCGGTTGGCCAAAAAAACAGATAACCCAATATAGCCAATACTGCCGTTAGCAAAATCTTCATTACTATCCCTTTTTCCGCCACGTTGCCACCACCGCGTCATACAGCCAGCACTGGTTGAAATTTTTCTGATTACGTTATGGCTAAAATAAAACGAAGTCCTAACCGAATGCAATGACGCTGTTACGTTAAAAATGCTTTAAGAACAATCCAAAATGCGCCATTGCTGGGTAATTTAACTGTAGGTGCAGGCTTTTTTGAGCCCGTATATGCAACATTGTAGTTAAATAAGGCAGGTACCATGCTTAGCGATGTAACGACAACGCGAATCTCGTCGTTAATGGACAAAGAACTCAGGGCAAGCCACGCAGGCGAGACTGGCGCAGTCTGGATATACCGAGGCGCGCTTGTTGCTAACGTAATCTGTTCGTTAGTTTCCTTCGGCAATACTCGTAATACTGAGCATAGACACGCACTGCGCAATTTCGCACTTACTCACCTATCAACTGAACGCGAACATCTGCGCACGTTTGAAGAGGACATGCCGCCGTTTCGGGGCAGTTTTGCTCTGATGATTTGGATTGTGGCTGGTTTTTTAACTGGGTTTCTCCCGCGCTTGCTAGGTTGCGACTGGTTCTACTTCACCATTTATCACGTTGAACATTTTGTCGACCAACATTACGCCAACCAAATAGACGCACTAAAGGCACAAGGCAATTGTCACGATGTCGTTGTAAAAATGTGCAGCATGCAATGCGATGAACAAGAACACCGTGATGAAGCCTTTGCTAATATGCGGCGTACGCCTACGGCATTAATGAATGTATGGGGCAAACTTGTAGGCAAAGGTTCGCATACAGCCGTACTCATTGCCAAGCGACTATAAAAATAGAACAGCGATATCCAATAATGGGAAAGCGAACACGACAACGACCTGCAAGGGCCTGTGATAACTGCGGCTCACTCGCTCCAATTCAATTTAGAATTACCACGGGGCAAGACTGGCAAACAGTATGCAAAACATGCCAAACCAGCGCCAAGCACCACCCTAACTATGCGTATGGTGGTACTTGGAAACAAGACAAACGCAACTAAACGTTCATTGTGTTGCCTTGCGCGCCCTTTTGCGTTTTGTCGATAACGGTATGGCGCACAAGCGCTTGCACTTTAAACTAGTGCGTAGCATGCCAGATACTCCACATGACATACACCGCCATAGGCACATTTAGCTGCAAAGAAGCTACGCTAAACATCGCACCGGCGTGAACTATCGCGTAGGTAACAAGCAATACTAAAACGCTAACACCTGATAACATTAACCACATTGCTTTTGTTAACTTTGGTACGACAATAGTAAGCACAATGTTGAGCAACATTACCGCCCAAAAAATGCCCGCTAAAGGCAGTGTTAATGATGCTGTGGTTAGCATGTCAGCGATTGCCGTAAGCGATAATGCACTTACACTGCCCCACACCGTTGCATACCACAAACGTGTCGCCAGTGGTGGGTGTGCTTTTTTAGACAACCAAATTTCCATGCCCGAAACACAAAGCATGGTTAACATAACGCCAAGCACAAAATACAGCCATTTACTGGTTAGCCCCGCAAAGTCGCCGAAATGCAGCCGATACATTGACCACACTAATTGTTTGCCCCACTCGCCGTGTTCATAGCCCGCAACGCCGATAAAATTACCTGCGGTGTCGAAGCGATAACCTTCCGCATATATCATACGGTTGGGCGCTTTGGCGTAAATTTCAATAAACTGCTCTGGCTTTCCGACCTCGTGTACGGTGAGAAAAATTGGCGATTTTTCTGGCGCTAAAGTCTCCATTTGCCCAAATGCTTTGCCGATGGCGGGTTTGCCTTCTTGTACCTCAAGCACCGGATCTGGTGTGAATACTTGTTCGATTATTGCGTCTCGATCGCCCCCATAGTTTAGTGACGCCACTAGCACTAAAATGACTCCAGCCAAGCCAAAATAAGCGCCAGTTATGCCAATAACCAAATGAAATGGCGCGGCCCATAAACCAAAACGATTATGTAAATCGATTTGAGCCTGTTGACCGTTTCCTTTACGACGGAGTTTAAACGCATCTTTCGTTATTCGTTTGTGCGCAATAATGCCTGAAAAAACCAAAGCACAAATGACTGCACCCAATGCACTGACCAAGATCATTCCCCAGCTGTGTGGGAGATTTAAGTACAAATGCAGGTCGACTAACATTTGAGTAAAGGCCACATTTTCCTTTTCGAGTATATTGCCATTATTATCTGCAAAAAATGCAGCATGGTCGTTTTCAACCACAAGGCGAGGTATATCAGAGGTAGGAAACACCACATAGAGGTGATTGGTTTCTTGGGTATTGTCAGCCAAAAATGTGTCCATGGCTTTTTCAATGGCTTGGGGCGTCACGCTCTCCATTTCTTGAATATGAGGCTGTTCCCAACGCTCAAATTCAAGGTGAAATACCGCTATGGTGCCTGACAAACACACTAAAAATAAGAGCACACTTAAAAACACACCAGCCCAGCTATGCGCGTTTAGCGCTTGTTGCTTTGTTGTTTTGTCCATTTTTATCCTCCCTGTCTATATTGGCAGTACCAACAGTACCGGCACACTGAGGCTGGCTAATACGGTGTAAATACCCAACGCTAAACCTTTTCTTGTGGTGGCAAGATAATGATAAATCGCGCCTCCCCACAAAATAGGAACCAATATCACCGTTAGGGCTAGTTTACCTGAAGCAGATAACGGCAAAACAGTGCAAAATGCTAACGTTATCAACACACTGATTATCAATAACGCCACAAGCACCACTAGCGCGTTGCCTATATTTGCCCATGTGTTGCGCATCGTGAAAGTAAGCGCCCTCGGTTGTGGGGTGTGTTTCGGACGTGGCAAGACTGTCTGATTAAGATAAATAAAAGGCCATACCAACAAGCCTGGTAAACATAGAGCATAAAGCACACCAAACTCCCAGCCGTGTGCGTACGACCATGCTATTGTTGAAATAAGCCATATCAACAGCCCAATAACAAAGAAAGCCAGCGTTTGAGAACGCCAGCTTTTATAGACCGTTGCTACAGCACCAAGTGTTAATACACTTGCGAATACTGTAAGCATAAAAATTCCTAGAATGAATATGTCAAAGATGCATTAACGGTACGTCTAACACCCGGGAAACAATCGCCTCTAAACAAGCAAGAAGTTAAATACTCTTTATCTGTGATATTTCGAATATTGAGCTGCAGATCTAAATCGTTTGAGACTTCATAGCCCAACATGAGATCACCTAATGTGTAGCTTGGTGTCTCATATCGAATCAAACCATTTTCAGACACGGTTTCTCCAACATAGCGAACTCCCGCCCCCATTCTAAAACCAGACAATGCCTCTGGAGCATAATTCAGCCATAGTGAAGCGTTACTATCTGGCTGTGCTGATAAAGCAAAGCCATTTGGATCTTCAGCATCCATAGTTGCTGCGGCAAACTGTGCTGTCACTTCACCAAAATCAAGACGCCCTTCAACCTCGAACCCCTCGATGGACGCAACGCCCTGCTGCTGTGCGGCCTCTGCTGGCAGCGCATTTGGATTAGGTAAGTTCGACACTTCTATATCGTAGTAGGCAAAGGTAATGTAACCAGGCAGCATAGAAGGTTCGTACTTAATGCCCGCTTCATACTGACGCCCTTCTTCGGGTTTCAGTTGATTACCGTTGATGTCTAACCCAACTACAGTTTCAAACGACTCAGCGTAACTCACATAAGGTGATACACCATTGTCGAAACGATACAAAATACCTGCAGAATAAGACGTTTGTGTATCGTCTTGCTGCGTTATGCCGTTATCGTTTTCAACGCGGTCGTGACGCAGACCTAACGTGAAACGCCAGTTATCTAGCGAAATTTGATCTGATAAATACAACCCCGTATCCGATACGGTTTGTTCTGGTGCATCATTGTATATAGCGTCGAAAACCGATTGGTCAGGCGCGCCAGTATAAACAGGGTTAGCTAAGTCTAAGATATATCTGAAGTCGCCCGCTAGCGCACCACCGCCTGCGTAATATGCCGAATTAGCGTCGGTGTCTACATTTTGATATTGAAGACCGGCAAGCAATTCATGCTCAAGCGCACCTGTTGAAAAAAGTTTACTAACACGGATATCAAGCGCATGCTGATTGAACGTGTTGTCTGCTTGATAAAATGTACGCGGAACGAAGGTATCGGTTGGTGCAATTGGCGCCCCCACAAACGCGTTCAAATAGCGCGTTCCGCCCGTAAATGTTGGCCATGCTTGATGGTAATCGGCTTCACCATCGCGCCATAACGCGGTGAATGACACCGACGTCGTATCATTGAAAATGTGCTCGCCTAAAAGCGTAACTTGGCTTGATTTTGTATCAAATTTATTAAACCCTGGTTCGCCCACGTAGACATCTTGGTCCGGCAAAAATGAGCCATCGGGCAACGGCAAAAGCGTACCTTCAACGGGAATAAACTGTGCCGCTGTATCGCTATCAGTGTCTTGAAATAGACCGATTAACGTTAGTGTTGTGTTATCCGTTGGCATATACGATACTGAGGGCATAAGCACCTGTGTATCGTCAGTGACATAGTCGACCTGAGAATCGGAATCACGGTACAGACCAACAAAGCGCCCTACCCATTTATCATCGTCTGTAAGGCTGCTATTAATATCTACACCGATTTCTGCGCGAGAAAACGTACCGTAAGAAACAACAACTTCACTGCCTTTGCCAAGCGTTGGCGTTTTAGAAACGTAGTTAATGATACCGCCTGGCGAACCTTGCCCATAAAGCACTGAAGCAGGGCCTTTCAGCAATTCTACTTGCTCCATGGTGTATACTTCTGCACGCGTAGAGTTATAACTGCCAAACAACTCTTGAATAGAGTCGCGATAACGAGGAATGCTCAAGCCCCTCGACGAAACAGAATCTACTCGTGTTGCAAAACCAAACGACTCCCCCGTAACACCGGCCATATAGGTAGCTGTTTGAGAAAGATTCAACGCACCTTTTTGCTTCATATCGAGGGCTGTTTCAATCGATATCGTTCGAGCAAGTTCTACAATCGGTGTATTCGTTTTTGTGGCACCAAAAGGTGAGCGTTTTCCGACGATTTCTACTTTTTCGATAGAAGCTTCATCAGCTTCCTTGGCTTTATCTTGCGCACTTACTTGTATGGAAAAACTAGCAGCAATGGCTAGAGTAAGCGCACTCAACGTCAATGTTTGTGTGTTCATAGATACTTTCTAAGGTTTATTGTGTGTTTGGAAGTGCGCATCCTAACAAATACACATGCAAATGATAACCCTTATCATTTGGATTTATAAAAATATTTTTGACACAAAAAAGGCCTCACGATGAGGCCTTTTGGAAAACGTGGTTGTAAGTCGCTACGCTGCGGCAGATTCGCTCTCAACTTCTACCACTTCGTGACTGAGCAAATATTCGAATGCTGCAAGAGATGCCTTAGCGCCCTCTCCCATCGATATAACAATTTGCTTGTATGGCACAGTGGTTACGTCACCTGCTGCAAAGATACCAGGTTCTGATGTGTGACATTTGCTATCGACAACTATCTCGCCATACGGCGTCATTTCGACGGTATCTTTCATGAATTGGCTATTAGGTACTAAACCAATTTGTACAAACACCCCTGCCAATTCGCGCGTATGAATGTTGTTAGTGGCGCGATCTTGATATTCAATCGCATTCACTTTGCCATTCTCTGCGGTTATCTGACGCGTTGCGGCGTTTTTGATAATTGTGATGTTGTCGCGTTTTTCCGCTTGATCAATCAATACTTGGTCCGCTTTGAGTTCTGGCATAAATTCAAACACAGTGACCGATTTAACGATACCCGCCAAATCTAGCGCAGCCTCTATACCCGAGTTACCCCCACCGATAACCGCGACATCTTTGCCTTTAAAGAAAGGGCCGTCACAGTGTGGGCAGTACGCTACACCATTGCCGATGTTCTCACGTTCACCAGGAACGCCAAGTTCTCTCCATCGAGCTCCTGTGGCAACAATGATAGAACGCGTCTTGATTTGTTCACCTGATGATAACGTAATGGTTTTTACATTACCTTTTTCGATACTATCGACACGAACATGCTCTTTTAGCGTGATATCGTAGTCTCGAACGTGCTCCATTAAATTACCAACAAGCTCTGGACCTGTGGTTTTTGGCACTGAAATAAGGTTTTCGATGCCCATGGTATCTTTAACTTGCCCACCAAACGTCTCTGCTACGATAGCTACTTCTAAGCCTTTTCTCGCGCTGTATATAGCGGAGGCAACGCCTGCGGGGCCTCCACCGATAACCGTAACATCCTGCAGGGGTAAAGCATCACCTTTATTCGCAGACTTTAGTGTTGGATCACGCTCTAGTAGTTTGTTGATTAGCACCGATGCATCAACTTTACCGTTAGCGAACAGTTCGCCGTTAAGGTATACACTTGGCACACCTTGAATATCGCGTTCTGTTATCAGGCTCTGATACAGGCCGCCATCAATCATTTCTGTCTTGATGTTCGGGTTAAGCAGTGCAAACTGATTCAGTGCTTGCACGACTTCAGGACAATTATGGCAGCTCAAGCTAATGAACACTTCGAAATTAAGCGGCTCATTAACGGCTTTCACCATGGCTTTTACACTGTCATCAAGTTTAAGTTCAGTGCCAGCGCTGTGCAGCATTGCTAAAATAAGTGAGTTGAATTCGTGACCGCCAGGGATACCCGAAAAGCGGATTCCTGTGTCTTCGCCATCAGCTTCAATTAAAAAGCTAATTGCACTACGAAGTTCGCCGTTTGTTTCACGCTCTTCAACGTTGAGTTTGTCGCTTACACCTGCGATGTCGGACAGAAACTTCACAAGCTCTGCGCGCTTGCTATGTTCACCGGTCTGTACGACAAAGGTCACGTTTTTTTGCATTGTTTCGGTATAACCCTTCAATGCTTGTAAAATTTCTTTAGTTAACACGGTTGTTCTGCCTTATTTTCGACACGCCGATCCCCGCCAACCTATAAAAGGTCAACAACAAAGCGGAAATTGGAATTGTTTAATGAAGGAGCGGATACCCGCTCCTAATTTGGAATATGCCCCACGCCTAATCGATAAACCATGCGTAAGGCACGCTAAGCCTGTCGCTTAGATTTTACCTACAAGGTCAAGAGAAGGAGCTAGTGTTGCTTCGCCTTCCTTCCACTTAGCTGGGCATACTTCACCTGGGTTGTTCGCTACGTATTGTGCAGCTTTTACTTTGCGAACTAGGTCGTCTGCGTCACGACCAATACCTTCAGACGTAATTTCCATCGCTTGAATGATACCTTCAGGGTCAACAACAAATGTTGCACGGTCAGCAAGGCCCATGTTTTCACGCATACAATCAAAGTTGCGTGTAATTTCACCCGTTGGGTCGCCGATCATCGCAAACTTAATCTTGTTGATTGTGTCTGAAGAATCGTGCCATGCTTTGTGTGTAAAGTGCGTGTCTGTTGATACTGAGAAAACTTCCACGCCGCGAGACTGAAGCTCTTCGTATTTATCAGCAATGTCGCCAAGCTCAGTTGGGCAAACAAATGTGAAGTCTGCTGGATAAAATACGAAAACTGCCCATTTACCTTTGATGTCTTCGCTGCTTACATCTACGAATTCGCCGTCTTTGAACGCAGTTGCTTTGAAAGGTTTGATAGCAGTGTTAATCAATGCCATGTTTAATTCTCCATTTATGGTTTTAAATTAAATTCGCAAGCGGCATGCATACGAATATAAACTGTACGGTTATTATCGAGACTTGGTTTTACATTTCAGTGAAGGTTAATCACTTTAGGCAAAAAGTCTGTCTTTCGAACTTGGGATAGAGAATAGCGTGTGCTTTCCAAAAAAACTAATTGGTAAATATGAATCGCTTAATCAGGTTAATGAATTGAACGATTAATTTTTGTAAAAGAGGTAGTTATGCGCGAACAAGAAGTAGCAAAAGAAATCGCGAGAGTAGACGGTACCCCGCCAACAGCATCGTTGGGGAAACATGTAAAAATGGCGACTAGTCCTTTTGTCTTCTATCGCGGCACAGCGTCTCTTTTTTACGCCGATCTAGCAAATGGCACTATTTCAGTACCCGATGAGTTAAACCGTATTCCTCTTACCAGCGTTGTGGGCGACTGCCATGCATCTAATTTTGGCTTTTTGACGGAAGAAGGCTCACATGGCGATACGGTTATCTTTGCACCCAACGATTTTGATGATGCCTGTGTCGGTCGTGGCTACTGGGACTTGTTGCGATACATGACATCACTACGCCTTGTCTACGAACACTGTTTAGGCATTGCCAATGGCCACTTTTATGTTGATGAGAGTTTATTGTCAAAAAAAGTGATTAGCGAAAATGAAGTTTATCGTGCTCAAGAGGCATTTCTAACTCGCTACATCGATACTTGCCAACGCGTTATTGACGCGCCATCGGTTATAAATGAAGCTCAAGATACACGCCCAGATAGCGTGCCGAGCAAGCTATCAAAATTATACGACAAGGCAGTGTCACGCAGTGCGAATGGCGAAGCTTTCACTACGAAAAGTGCACTCGCTAAAGCGGTAGAGTGTAATGAAGATGGCCTTTCATTTAAGGCAAATCGCAGCAAGTTTGTTCCATTGCCTAACGATAGATATCAAGCACTTTATCACGCATTTTCACCCTACATGGATGATAGTGTTGTTGATATCGTGCAGCGTATTAACGCTGGAACAGGCTCTGTGAACCTAGCACGCTATTACTTTTTAGTTGGGCCAAGAAAGCCCCACAGTGATACGCATTTTTCTAGTTGTCATATTGTAGAAGTTAAGCAGCAACGTGCCGCGGCCCCCCTCTTTTATTATCCGTCTTTGAGCCCCGTAAACCGTTTAAATGCTGCACATCTTACCGCGCGTAGCCAAAGACGTATGCAGCGCAATCCCGACCTTATTTTAGACGAAGTGCACTATGAAAATGCGCATTATCTGGTTCGTTCAAGGCATCACGCCAAAGTGGGCGTTGACCCTCAAGATATTGCAATGGGAGCAAAAGCGGCAGCTGGTGGTTTTGTTTATTTTGCCCAAATCTGTGGCTACACGCTAGCGCTCGCACATTGTCGAGGCGATCGCAGAAGTACGCGCTTTGCGAGCGCTTCAGTTAACCATTTAAGTGCCTGCCGTCATGAGCTTATTGAGTATGCTAACGCATATGCCCAGCATGTCATCGTAGACCATAAAAAGTTTGCAAACGTCATACGGGCATAATGTGCTCAGTTCAACTATTTGATAACACCTATGGCTACCTATTGGTTTAAATAACATTACCCATACGACCTAAGACATTGAATAACATAAGGTTTACAAAAATCATCCTGAATTCAAACAAAGCATTTCTACTCTTTTATAAACCTACTACTCTCCAGTAACAATAACACAACACTTAAACCGTATTATACGAACGCGCGGTCGCGTACACTAACATACAAAGGGACTACGATTTGAAAGCTTCGTTAACAGTATTAACGTCAGGTGTATTTTTTACATTTTTCGCTGGCACATATGTTGCTGCTGAAAGCACAGACGATACACTCAAAGAAAAGGCTTCATTGCACAAGACGTGCGACAGAGAAAACCAAGCAGTTACGGCTCTAATCAGTACGATACAGGGCGATAACGCCGTTTCACCAGAGGTAGGTAAATATCATACCGTTCAGGCTGTTGTTACTGGTAAGCGAAGTTCAGGTTACTTTATTCAAGAAGAACCAAGTGACAGCGATCACAACGCGCAAACATCAGAAGGGCTATTCATTGAAGGAAAGACCTCTGCGCCAATTGGGAACCTAATTCGCGTTTCAGGCATTATCAAAGAGCTTGGCGACATGACTGTCATGCAGCCAGATACTGCGGCAATAAACTGCGGGACGACCGAAGACATATCTCCCATACCGCTTTCAATTCCATTTGAAGTGGACCTCGAATCACTTGAAGGTATGTCGGTTGAAATAAACAAGGCGACCGTTACAAGTATCGCCAATCTTTGGCGCTCGGGTGAATTAGTTGTCAGTGACGGCATTAAACGACAGCCTACTGATGTTGCTGCGCCTTTTACGCAAGAATATGTCCACGCCGAATCACAGGCGAAACAGAATTTATTAGTCATTGAAGATAATAATGATAACCCTAACCCAGCCTCACTAAGCTTTTACCCTTCTTTTAGTTACCAACAGTCAATTCGCATTGGTGATACCGTCTCAACCTCAGGCCCCCTTTTAAACATTGACGGGCGCTTTCGCATCAATCCTAGTGCGCCTATTTCGGTAGCATCATCACGTCAAGGTTCGCCTACTTTTGAAAAAGGTAACCTGTCCATCGCCACATTCAACGTACTGAATTATTTTAATGGATTAACGACCGACGACGGTAATACCACTTTCGACTACAAGGCCAACCGCGGAGCAAAAGACGAAACGGCATTTTTGCTTCAGCAGCAGCGTATCGTCAGTGCCATACTTGCCATGGATGCTGATGTGGTGGGCTTAATGGAAATTGAGAATGACGGGTTCTCTGGGTCTAGCGCCATTGCTACATTAACAAATACATTAAATAGCGCTCTATCAAAGGATAAACGCTACCACTTCATCAAAGCATTGAATGCTCAAGGCATTGGAACCGATGCCATTACAGTAGGGTTACTCTATCGCGAGGCTGTGGTTTCCCCAACGGATGAGCCTCGCATTGTAGCGATGCCAGAACAAAAAATGGAAAGTGGCAAGTTGGCGCGCATGCGTCCATCACTCATCCAAGCTTTCATGCATAAAGCATCCAAGAAAGCGTTTGTTGTATCGGTTAACCACTTCAAATCAAAAGGCTCTAAGTGTGCAGAAGATATCGCAGAGCAAATATCCCCACAGGATGCTGTCCAAGGAAGCTGCAATGCGCTTCGAGTCTCTGCGGCCCTAACACTGGGTGATGCGTTAGATGACCCAAGCTTGCCTGAAAGAAAAATAATTCTAGGTGATCTGAACGCCTATAGCGCCGAAGACCCGGTTGCGGTGCTTACCGATTACACTAGCAAAAAACGTGGCTACACCATCAAGACCGCCATAAACACGAAAAGAAACAATGGACATTCAATACCTGTCATGAAGAATTTTGGCTATCATAATCTTGCTGAAATTTTTGATGAAGATGGCTTTTCTTACTGGTATTACGGGTCCCAGCAAGTGGGTAGCTTAGACCACGTGTTGACCAGTTCAGCTTTACTTGAAGAAGCCATTGACGGCACACATTGGAACATAAACTCGGCAGAGCCATATCAGCTTCAGTACAATCAAGCATTAGGCTATTTTGGCACTGACAAAGGCTATGAATTTTCAGATGTAGGGCCCTATCGTAGCTCTGACCACGACCCTTTTATTGCATCATTTAAATTCTAGGCGTTTTCGCAACAACATACTGCTTACTGACAAAAAAAGCCTTTTTCACAAGTGATAAAGGCTTTTTTCTATTTCTGGTCGTATTGCTAGGCCTTAACTGCAACCACACCAACCAAATCTGCAACATCGGATAAGTCTACTTCGATTCCAACACGCTTGATATATTGGTCTCGCTTGGTCGTTTGTGTTGGAGAAAGCGTACTTTGCATTAGCAGTTTCGCCGCCTTTTGTGCAGCTTCTAGCTGCTGTGATGTTAAATCGTCGCTCAAACAAATTTGTGCAGTTACTTTTAATAAGCTAAGTGCTATTTGCTTGTCATCCGGAGCCAGTGTGAGCGCTTGATTCAAGTTATTGTAAGCCGGCAAAAGACGATTCTCTTTGTAATTTATCGTCGCCATATGCTTCAGTTCCTTCGTTGTAAACTGAATTTCGTTACGCTCTATTGATTCTTGATTAAGATACTCATTAACCACTTGTGAGGTGAAAGTGTCGCCTTCAATCTTCATTCTAAGCTTATCTAATATACATATACATTGCTCGCGCATGCCTAATTCATGAAAAGCTTTCATTTTATCCAAGCTATCTTCTAGCGATAGCCCATCGGTGGATTGGTCCTGACTATTCATCAGCGCCTCAGCGCTTCGCTTAAGACTCCTACAACCAAGAACCCTGGCTTGAATAACATCTAGCTGGTTATCAAGTTGCCCTTGAATACCTTTTTGCCCGCGTAATTCTTCTAATTCAGATTCAGCTCGCTTAATGTATTTTTCACCCTCTGCACCGCCTAAATTAGTTGCAAGGTCAATAGTGGCGCGAATTACATTGAGCGTGAGTTGCGGTGAATCATGAATGGAGTTTTTGGCATACTTAGCCATATTTTGCACAGCGGTAAGTTGCCCCAATTTGTCGTGGTTTAATCGCGCCAAATCCCAGAGACGCTTGTTACGTTCAATGTTTCTTGGCGCTAAACGGCTCGCCTCCTTCATTTGTTCGTAAGCCACATCAAACTGCTCTTTCTCGATAAAATACTGTGCTAGCAGGTCGTAGGTAGAAAATCGCGTGTCTTTTCGTTTCAGTAAGTCATCAACCAGTAGCTGCGCCTCTTCTAACTCATCTTGGCGCAATAGAGCACGAGTCAGCCCTATGTGGACCCATGCGTGGTCCATATATTGAAGTAATTTTCGAAAATAGTGTTCTGCCGCTTCATAGTCACGAAGCGCCAAAAGGCAGTCACCAATCAATCGCTTGATTCGTGGGTGGTACTCACTTAAGGAGGGGTCATTCAACTGACGTTCTGCATAATACATTGCTGTTGAATAATCTGCTATTTGCATGCAGTACAACATTTTATGAAGTTTGTATCGCGTTTGAAGTAAATGCTCAAAACGCGACTCAATTTTATTGCGCTGGAGTGGTTTTACCCAAAAATCATCAGGTTGCAACTCAACAATACAATTAACCAACTCAGAAGAGGTTTCAGCGCTTAAAAAAATCACTGTGGTGGTGTCGCAGATGTGGTTTAAGTGTTTGAGCTCTTCAAACAAATGAAAGCCGTCTTTGTCATGACTCACATTAAAAGAGAGCAACACAAAATCGAACTGTCGCTCTTCACATAGCCGTTTGGCATGATAAGCATTAAAGGCACTTTGCACGTGTCTAATACCTATCTGTTGCAACGCCGATGTTATAACTTCATGCACTAGTCCCTGGTTATCAATAACCAATACATGCAGGTCTTCTCTTGGAGTAGGAGTAGGTATCTTTTGAGACATTTACCAATCACTGTTTGCGTCTTCCTGAAGTGAACAACGCGTTCCCGGCAGTAATCCAAGAAACGCTGCACAACTATACTGCACGCTTTAGGAAGGCTCACACATCACTTTTGTGATGGTATAAATAGAAGCAAGCGTGCATACAGGCGACTCTTCTTATTACTATAAATCCTGTTAAATTAATAGTAGCACTTAGTCGCCTTTAAACGCTAGAGTTAGTTGATCTTGGGGGGGAAAACACCTAGGAGAAAAGCAAACTAATATTTATGGGATAAGTGTTTTTAGAGGGTGAAGCACTTCTCCATTCGATTACCCTTGGCAATTCACATTAAATAGCGATAACATGGAGTTTGCGCGAAAATAAAAAAGGTTTTGATACCAGCGAAACCACCAAATGAGATCATCGATTAGCTATGGCAAACAATTCAAAAAACGACGAATTTCCAACCATTAGATTGGACGAAGAGGACCGTCGTGATCATCAAACAAAGCGTCAGGCGACGCCGGCAAATGCATCGCCTTCAACCTCCTCGCTTTCTTCAAACGCAGCGCCTGCAAATTCGAGCGGCGGTAATGGTATTTGGTTAACGTTGATAGCCTTAATCGCGCTTGCTGCGTGTGGCGGATGTTACTACTTGTACACGCTATTAGAGCAACAAAAAACCATTGCCCAAGAAGCCGACAAACGTATTGTGCAATTAGAGAACAAACTTTCGGCAACCGGTGAAGAAATTGGTGAATCTACCGTCGCGCTCCAAGTCAAAGTGACCGAGCTAACCAATAAGACCAATGAATTGTGGGAGCAAATGGATAAGCTGTGGGCATCAGCGTGGCGCAGAAATCAAAAAGAAATTGCCGATCTGGGCGACCGTGTTAGCAGTGTTCAAACTTCTCTTGATAAAAGCATTGTTGGAGTGGCTGACGATGTTAAAGCACAAACCGCAGTCATTGGTTCACTGAAAAATCAGCTGGCCTCTCTGGCGGATGAGCTTTTGGCAGTTAATGTACAACTTGAGCAAGCCTTAGGCGATAAACAAAGTGCTCAGCAGGATGTGCGCACGCTTACTGACAAACTATCGGTTTTAGAGCAACGTAACACCACACTGTCGGGTAGAATAGCAAGCCTAGAAAATGAAATACGCGACATTGCTACTAAGGTGGTTTCAAGGAGCTCTAACAGTGCTGCACCGTCACCTTCATCTCCGTCGGCAGGAACACCTTAGTTACAGCGTGCAAACGTCGAACGTACAGTTAGAGAATAAGGGGCTTATCGCCCCTTTCTTTTTGTCGTGATACCATTGCAACCACGTTAACTACTATTACCAAGGACATCTATCTCAATGAGTGATAATACGCTTAAGCGTTTGAATAAATACATCAGTGACACGGGCCTGTGTTCTCGCCGCGAAGCTGATAAACTTATTGAGCAAAATCGCGTAACCATTAATGACAAGCAACCAGAATTGGGCACTAAAGTAGGCCCGTCGGACAAAGTAAAAGTAGACGGGAAAGTGATTGGTGCAGTGGCTGCAGACAAATCAGACCGAGTATATATTGTGTACAACAAACCCATTGGTATAACGTGCACAACAGAGCGTCATGTGAGAGGCAATATTATCGATGCTATTGGTCACAAATCTCGAATATTTCCTGTGGGGCGTTTAGATAAGCCTTCAGAAGGGCTAATTATCTTGACCAGTGATGGCGATATCGTTAACAAGATTCTGCGAGCTGAAAACGCCCACGACAAAGAGTACGAAGTGACCGTTGACCAACCTATCAGCGACAGATTCGTAAAGAGGATGTCGAGGGGGGTTCCAATACTCGGCACTGTAACGAAGCCCTGCGTCGTAAAACCTACTGGTAGAAACACGTTCAACATCGTATTAACTCAAGGCCTAAACAGGCAAATTCGCAGAATGTGTGAGTTTTTGGGTTATGAAGTGACCAAGTTGAAACGTACCCGCATTATGCATTTAGAACTAAAAAGGTTGAAACCGGGCCAGTGGCGAGACCTTACTGAGAAAGAGCTCTCAACACTCCAAAACGCGGTGCGTCATTCCAGCAAAACCGCCTAGCCTGGTGTCCAACCTATAATTTATTGCTTAGGCGGCTTTTTGCAAAATTCATCAGAATTAACTGCCCAGCCTCCTCAGTTATACCTGTTATACTGGAGCAAATCGGGCGATAGACTACATTTATAGTACGTTGCTTTATTCATAACTCATATTGTGGAACACAGCCATTTTGTATTCTCATTAACAGACTTTGACACCAGTGAGCAAATAACGGCATCTTATGACGCAGTTTTTGTCACAGTTTCTTTAGTTATTGCTGTAAGCGCTTCGCTTATTTCATTTTCATTAGCAGCAAGGACCGCACGAGCCGATTTCAAAAATGAACGCGTTTTTTGGGCAGTCGCTTCGTCATGCTTTTTAGGCCTAGGTATTTGGGCCATGCATTTTGTCGGAATGCTCGCCTACCGTCTTCCTTTGGAGGTAACCTACGACCCGGTCGTCACAGTGATATCCATTGTACCTGCCATTTTGGGTAGTTATTTTGTCGTTGCCTATCATCCTCAAAAGCAACAAAGACTATGGCTTTACAGCGTGTTTATGGGCTTAGCCATTGCGAGTATGCACTTCATTGGTATGGCAGCGATGAAAATGCAAGCCGCGATGACATATAATGGTGGGCTTTTTTTAGTATCAATTGTTTTTGCTATTGTGTTGTCAAATATTGCGCTTCGCATTCACTTGCGAGTGCTCAACAAAAACATCGATATAGTTAAACAGCTTATTCCCGCCATAGTAATGGGGTGCGCTATATCGGGTATGCACTACACAGGCATGATATCCATGCACGTGTTTCCTATCTCAACCACTGTTTTTTCAGACAGCCAACACCATAAGGACCTAGGATATCTCGTCGTTTTTATGGTTGCCTTTTTTACTGTTCTTTTTGTACTTCTTTTTGAACTTAGGGCCCGTACGCTGTCTTCAGACAGATTTACCGCCGTATTAAATACCGTGCAAGAAGGAGTACTCACGTTCGACAACGACGGAAGACTCGAGTTTGTGAATCCAGCTGCACTTGCCATGTTTGGCTACACAAAATCTGCTATTAGGAACAAGCGAATCAGCGAGCTCGTCAGTCACACAAAAGAAGGACTTGCGTCGCTTCTTAACGAAGTGATAAAAGCGGCGAACTGCCCCGAACCACGCAGTACGCCAATTCGCCTAAAAGGCCTAAAACGTAACGGCGACATGTTTACCCTTTCACTGTTAGTCAACAAGTTACCTGGTAAACACAAAGCGTTTGTGTGCACTGTCAAAGACTTATCAGATGTAAAAAATCAAGAAGTGTTTACGCAGACGGTGTTCGACACACTTCCCAATATGCTGTTTGTAAAAGATGCGAACGACCTTTCCTTTACCCACGTAAACGATATGGGCAGTAAGGCATTGGGCATTGATAAAACAACACTTGTTGGGCTAACCGATTTTGATGTTTTTAAACGTGATGACGCAGAAAAAATCATTGAATCTGATCTTAGTTTGCTTGAAAAAGATGACAAAGAGAGTTGCGAAGAACACTCTTTTTCCCTGAAAGGCGAAGAAAGGTATTTAAAAACAAAAAAGGTGGTCATTTTCGACGCCAGCGAAAAACCACGCTTTATTGTCTCTCTTTCTGAAGATGTAACAGAGCTAAGGAGCACACAACAAAAACTTGAATCTTTAAACAAACGCATGTCGATGGCAGCGGATGCTGCACACATTGGCTTTTGGGAATGGAACTTGGACACGAACGAGCTTATTTGGGATGACTGGATGCACCGAATCTATAGTATTCCAAAAGATGAGTTTGATGATAATTATTCTGTGTGGGCCAAAACTGTTCACCTTGACGACTATGAAGCCGTAAAGGCGAAAATAGACCACGCTATCAGTAGTAATACTGAATTTCATGCACAATTTAGGATCCAACTTTCGAGAAACGTTGTCCGTCATATTCGCGCAGACGGTAGAATTGAAGGTAACAAAATGTGCGGCATTAACGTAGATGTTACCGAGCAAGTCGAAGCGGAAATTAGAGTTACAGAACTGGCGAACCAAGATACTTTAACCGGTTTAGCTAATAGACATGCGTTATCGTCATTTGTGCGACACGAGTTTCTGCGCATCGAACGCACACTTAAAAAATGCTTCTGTCTCTACTTGGACTTAAACCAATTTAAACCCGTAAATGACGCCTACGGGCACGGTGTGGGTGACGAAGTACTTATTGAAGTAGCAAAACGTCTTCGAAAGCTATGCAGAGTCTCTGATTTGGCAGCCCGTGTCGGTGGAGACGAGTTTGTAATTGTCGTGACTGATGTAGATGCTTTCTTTTCTCTTCGAGAGCTAATCGCTAGAACTCACAGCGCTATCAACCAGCCAGTCTACACCAGCATAGGCTTTGTTAGCATCAGTGCAAGTATCGGTTACGCGTCGTATCCTGATGAAGCGTCAAGCCTTGATGAGCTTATTCGAATGGCTGACAAAAGAATGTTTGACGTAAAGGGTGTAGTCGGAGAAAAAGCGAAATAAAACAGTAGACATAAAAAAAGCGCCCATTGGGCGCTTCTCTTGAAACCTAGTCTTAGCGACGTAGACCTAGACGCTTGATAAGGTCAAGGTAACGCTGAGCGTTCTTGCCTTTAAGGTAGTCTAGAAGCTTACGACGTTGGCTAACCATACGTAGAAGACCACGACGTGAGTGGTGATCTTTCTTGTGGTCAGCAAAGTGACCTTGAAGCTTGTTGATGTTGTGAGTTAGCAAAGCAACTTGAACTTCTGGTGAACCAGTGTCGCCTTCTTTAACGCCATACTCAGCAATGATTTGCGCGGTTTCTGCTTTAGTTAGTGACATATCATTCTCCTTAATTAATGCTTCGCCGATCACTAATTCAGCAAAGCGGAATGAGCCGCGTATTATAATGACGTTTACGCACTTAGCAAGTCACAGCGCAAAGTATTTTAGTAGCAGAAAGCATCCACTTGTTTTTTATCGTCTGATAGTCGTTTTTCTAGCGCTTCGCGATAGACTAAGCTCTCCAAAAACTTCTGCGCCTTTAAAGGCCCATTCTCTGACTCTGATGAATAGCCTCTGTAAACCAGAAGCGCAACTTTCTCTTTTTGTTCTTGAACCGTAATTGTAGACAGCTGCTGCGCAACAAAATCAGGCGAGTGAAAAGCCCCGCGTTGCAAAGTGAGGAACACACCATTATCAATATCAATACCACTTTGTGTTTTTACCCATTGAAGCGCAGCTTCAGTATCTTGACCCGCCCAGCGCTGAACTATCTTAGCCAATGAATTTTCGTACGACTCCGCAGACGCCCCCATCATATACCAGTTCGCAGCCTGTTCGGGGTCACTGTAAATATAGCTATTAAAGATAGCATCTCGTGCATTATATTTCGTTTCACCCTCGCCAGCCAATGCATACCAATCCAATGCTGCTGTTAAGTCACTGTTTGCCCATTTTGAAAAAAATGTGCGCTCAATGCTTTTGTTGTTTTCTGTATAAATCACATTTAACATTTTCTCAAAGTCATCCGGTGACGCTAAAGTCCGTGTAATCTGATAAATAGCAATCGCTCTTTCATCTTCAGATGAAAAATGCTGTAGTGCATCAAGCGCAATATCTACATTTTTTTGAGCCAAAGAAGCAAAAATACTAGACACAAAGAGTGTGCTGTTGTCTTCTACATCGCCACGTTCGACTAGCGATAAATACCAATCAATCGCTACATCGGGCTCACGAGCGGTCCAGCTTTCTAAAGCTGAAACAGCCAAAAATTTGCGGTCGTTTTCTCCCTCTTTGCTCCCGAGTAAATGGCGTATTGCGAATGCTGGATCTAATTCGGCAAACCTTATAGTGGCGGTAAGTATTATGATTTGACTGATTAGGTTATTGTCTTGTGTGTCCCAGTTGTCAATTACCTTTTTTAACGTGGTAACGTCAGCGTCTACGATAAGTGAAATCATCTCGTTCAAGAACAACGCATCTTGGGTTTGGTCGGAATGTAGCCATTGCCAAATGTCTTTGTCTTCTGCCGAATCGAATGCAAATTCACTCACTTTGGTTCGAATAACACTTTCTTCATTGTTAAGGTTGAGTGGAAGGTGGTGGTCTGAAGCCACACTAGTATCGATTGCAAGCGTCTTCTCGCCCAAATTTGTTGACGTAGTGGGAACTTGTTCACCGAAAAGCAAACCGAGACAAAAAGCCAAGCACAAGCTTGCTATCCAAATAAAAATAAAGTATTTTTTCATGCAACCATCCTTGCTTACACAGTGCTAACTACACAACAATTACCAAACAATACACGACAGGCAAAGGTCAGTGACGCGTATGAATGCAATATTGTAACTCATCAGCAATGTAAATGCATGATAAGCTCGCCTAGCAACTGCAAGCGAGCTTCAAAAAAGCTTTATGAGTATACAACTCGCCTTTTGGGATTAACGAATATTTCGTTTTTTGGTATGCCTTGATCTTTTGGATCACGAACCCCTTCCCCAACGCCAAGAAACAAGCCGTTAGTATCGGTGCCGTGGTAAACGCGATATGCCGTGCCTTCTTCAAGGTCGGTATTGCAAGTGCCTTTTACCGACTGTCCATTGTCATAACGTAGACGTTCACTGTCACTTATTGTGACAAACGGTAGGCGACTAACTGCAGTGTCCATAGGAATAAGCAAGTCGTCTAGCGCTTTGAAATTGCCTTCTTCCAGTGACTCTTGAATTTCAATCAGCTTATCCAACGATACCATTTTATCAGTGGGATAATCTGCAACTTCAGTTCTGTGCAGGCGGGTCACGTAAGCCCCACACCCTAAGTTCTGACCTAAATCATCGACAATCGAGCGAATATAGGTACCTTTGCTACACTTGATACGCATATCGACATAAGGCAATGCGATTCGCAGGACGTCAAGCTCAAAGACTTCTATATCACGAGGCTCGCGCTCTATCTCAATGCCTTGACGAGCATAGTGATAAAGTGGTTTACCCTGATGTTTAAGTGCAGAAAACATGGAAGGAATTTGCTTACTCTTGCCTAAGAATGCAAGACACGCTTCGCGAACTTGGTCTTCGCTAACATCTACGGGTTTCTCTTCAACTACTTCACCATCGGCATCTGACGTTGTTGTTCGAACGCCCAGTTGCGCAGTTACTTCATAGGTTTTTTCTGCATCAAGCAGGAATTGAGAAAACTTCGTTGCCTCGCCAAGGCAAAGTGGGAGCATTCCACTGGCAAGTGGGTCAAGTGCACCCGTATGACCCGCTTTTTGCGCTTTATACAACCAGCGGACCTTCTGCAGTAGCTGATTAGATGAGCCACCAAGCGGTTTATCTAGCAATACAATGCCGTTTATCTCACGGCCTTTACGACGTCTTGCCATCTACTCCTGCTCTTGTGAATCGTCTTGCTCACGTTTTGACTCATCAGATGCAATGGTCTGTGATACAAGATTAGAAATGCGCATACCCTCTACAATCGATTTATCTTCAAAGAAATGAAGGTCTGGTACAGAACGCATACGAATTCGCTTGGCAAGAATACTGCGAATAAACTTCTTGTATTCAGCAAGCTGCTTAATTTGTGCTTTACCTTCTTCTTCGGTGCTGTTGTAAATCGTCACAAAGATCTTTGCATGCGCTAAGTCTCGAGACACATCAACATCAGACACAGTAATCAGAGGGATATCACCCACACGGTGCTTGTATTCGTTTTGAAGAATGCTCGCTACTTCTTTATGAACTTGCTGAGCCACTCTATCGGTACGTGAAAATTCACGAGCCATTTTATTCTCCTTTCCCGTTTTATCACGGCTTTTCTATTAAACTCGTATCAAGCTAAATAGACAAAAGCGGGAGCACTCGGCCCCCGCTTTTCACATGCCGAATTAATTCAGGCAATTAGATTTCGCGTTTAACCTCAACGATTTCGAAGACCTCAATTTGGTCACCTACTTTCACGTCGTTGTAGTTCTTAACGCCGATACCACATTCCATACCGTTACGAACGTCTTGAACGTCGTCTTTAAAGCGACGAAGTGACTCAAGCTCACCTTCGTAAATTACTACGTTATCACGTAGAACGCGGATAGGATTACTACGCTTAACAACACCTTCAGTAACCATACAGCCGGCAATTGCACCAAGTTTCGGCGACTTAAATACGTCACGTACTTCTGCAAGACCAATGATTTCCTGTTTGAATTCAGGTGCAAGCATACCGCTCATGGCCGCTTTCACTTCATCAATTAGGTTGTAGATTACGCTGTAGTAACGCAGATCAATCTCTTCAGCTTCTAGAACGCGACGTGCTGTTGCATCGGCACGAACGTTAAAGCCTAGTACAATAGCACCTGACGCCGCCGCTAGCGTTGCATCAGTTTCTGTAATACCACCTACACCACTACCAACAATATTAACTTTAACTTCAGATGTAGAAAGCTTGGTAAGTGACTCAGAAATTGCTTCTACTGAGCCTTGTACATCAGCTTTAAGTACGATGTTCAGCTCGCTTACGTCACCTGATTCCATGTTTGCGAACATATTTTCAAGCTTCGCTTTTTGCTGACGTGCAAGTTTAAGTTCACGTTTCTTCTGGTGGCGTTTAGCGGCAACTTCACGTGCTTTACGCTCGTCCTTAACAACCGCAGCATCTTCACCTGCAACCGGAACACCAGATAAACCTAGCACTTCCACTGGCGTTGATGGGCCAGCAAGCTTCATCTCTTTACCATTTTCGTCGCGCATAGCACGAACACGGCCGTACTCTTCACCACAAAGTAGGATATCGCCTGCACGCAATTGACCTTCTTGTACAAGTACAGAGGCAACTGGACCGCGGCCTTTATCAAGGCGAGACTCAATCACGATACCGCGACCTGGGCCTTCAGCAACGGCTTGTAGGTCAAGAACTTCAGCCTGAAGTACGATAGCTTCAAGTAGTTCATCAACACCCATACCCGTTTTAGCAGATACGTTACAGAACTGGTGCTCACCGCCCCACTCTTCTGAGATAACTTCTAGTTGAGATAGCTCAGTTTTAACGCGATCTGGATCAGCAGTCTCTTTATCCATTTTGTTAACTGCAACGATAAGTGGAACGCCAGCAGCACGAGCGTGCTGAACCGCCTCTTTCGTTTGTGGCATCACGCCATCATCTGCAGCAACAACAAGGATTACGATATCTGTAGCAGTTGCACCGCGTGCACGCATTGCAGTAAACGCGGCGTGTCCAGGTGTATCAAGGAACGTAATTTCACCGTTGTCAGTGTGCACCTTATAAGCACCGATATGCTGGGTAATACCACCCGCTTCGCCATCGGCTACTTTCGCGCGGCGAATGTAGTCAAGTAATGACGTTTTACCGTGGTCAACGTGACCCATGATGGTTACAACAGGCGCACGTGTAGTTTTCTCACCACCGGTACCGTCTGCCAACAATTCATCTTCAAGGGCATTGTCGTTAACAAGCTCGTATTTATGACCCATCTCTTCAATCACTAGTACCGCAGTATCTTGGTCTAGTACTTGGTTGATGGTTGCCATTTCGCCCATCTTCATCATCGTTTTGATAACTTCGTTAGACTTAATTGCAAGCTTACTTGCAAGTTCGCCTACCGTGATGGTCGCGCCAAGTTTAACAACACGCTCTACAGGCGCAGCTGGCTTGTTAAAGCCTTGCTTAAGGTGCTCACCGGCATTTTTCTTAGACTTGCGGCGACGACGTGATGAACGCTCAACTTGCATATCTTCTTCGTCTTCCGCTTCTTGCGCATAACGGTTTGAGTGCAAGTGGACTTCTTCTGCTTCTGCTTTCTTACGACGCTCTTCTTCTTCTTTCCAGCGACGCTCGTTTTCTTCAGCAAGTTTGCGTGCTTCATCAGCCGCTTTTTTCGCGTCTTCTTCAAGCTTCTTCTGCGCTTCTTCTTCTTGCGCTTTACGCAGACGCTCTTCTTCCTGACGCGCTGCTTCTGCTTCCGCTTTCTCAGCTTCTGTCATCTCAGGCTCGTCTGCCTTACGCGCTTCCGCTTCTTTCTTAGCTTGTTCAGCACGGCGTGCACGCTCTTCGTCTGCAGCTTTCTTAGCTTCAGCTGCTTTACGCGCTTTTTCCTCAGCCGCTTTTTTCGCTTCAGCGGCTGCTTTTTCTTCAGCCTCGCGCTTCAAGCGAGCTTCTTCTTCAAGACGCTTTGCCTCTTCTTCGGCTTGGCGCTGTTGCTCTTCAACATCGCTTCGCTTAACGTAAGTGCGCTTCTTACGCACTTCAACTTTAACCTCTTTCGACTTGCCCACGCTTAATGTGCTTGTCGTTTTACGCTTCAACGTCATACGCGTCGGTTCGGCTGCGCTGCCGTGTTGCTTACTTAAATGATCCAATAGTTTTTGTTTCTCGTCTTCGTTTACCTGATCGCCGGCACTCTTTGTGATACCCGCGTCTTTAAACTGGCCAACCAATCGGTCAACGGTCGTACCAATGTCGCTGGCGAGCTTTTCAATAGATACATCTGCCATTACGTAATTTTCCCCCTGTTGACCTTACTCTTCTTCACTGAACCATACGATGTTACGAGCGGCCATAATTAGCGCGCCAGCTTTCTCTTCGTCTAGTTCTTCGATATCACTGATATCATCGGTACCTTGTTCTGCTAATTCTTCTAGGTCGGTAACACCGCGGCTGGCCAACACATAAGCCACGTGTTTACTCATACCTTCAAGATTTAATAAGGCTTCTGTAGGTTCTGCACCTTCTAACGACTCTTCGTTCGCTAAAGCGCGTGTGGTAAGATAAGCTCGCGCTCTGTTGCGCAGCTCTTCCACAGTTTCTTCGTCTAACCCGTCAACAGCAAGAAGTTCACTTGCTGGTACATACGCCACTTCTTCAAGTGTGGTAAAGCCTTCGTCTACAAGTACAGATGCAAACTCTTCGTCAATATCCAGACCTGCAGTAAACAGATTAAGTACTTTTGCGTTTTCTTCTTCGTGTTTCTTGTTGAGGTCTTCAACCGTCATCACGTTAAGTTCCCAGCCTGTAAGCTGGCTAGCCAAGCGAACGTTTTGACCACTACGGCCAATTGCTTGTGCTAAGTTGTCAGCTTCAACTGCAACGTCCATAGTGTTGCTGTCTTCATCAACAACAATTGATGCAACTTCAGCTGGTGCCATCGCATTGATAACAAACTGCGCTGGGTTTTCGTCCCAAAGTACGATATCTACACGCTCGCCGCCTAGCTCACCAGACACTGCCTGTACACGAGAACCACGCATACCAACACACGCACCTACTGGGTCAAGACGCTTGTCGTTTGTTTTAACCGCAATTTTTGCGCGAGAACCCGGGTCACGGGCCGCAGATTTAATTTCTAGTGTTTCTTCCGCAATTTCAGGCACTTCTAAACGGAACAATTCAACTAGCATGTCTGGATGCGTACGGCTAATAAATAACTGTGCACCACGTGCTTCTGGGCGGATAACATATAGTAGACCACGCACGCGATCGCCCGGGCGGAACGTTTCGCGAGGAAGCATATCGTCGCGATAGATAACACCTTCAGCGTTGTTGCCAAGGTCAATGATGATGTTGTCACGGTTAACTTTTTTAACCGTACCAGTAACCAACTCACCAACTTTATCTTCGTATTCAGCAACCATTTGCTGACGCTCAGCCTCACGTACTTTTTGTACGATTACTTGCTTCGCAGTTTGCGTCGTAATGCGGTCAAACTTGATTGATTCAATCTGTTCTTCCACATAGTCGCCTAGCTGAATTTCTGGTTCGTCAACTTGCGCTGCAGACCATGTAATTTCGGCAAATGGGTTTTCCTGCTCTTGATCATCAGGAATAACCAACCAACGACGGAATGTATCAAAGTCACCTGAAGTTCTGTCGATGCTTACACGAACTTCGATTTCGCCTTCGTTTTTCTTTTTCGTTGCGCTCGCAATAGCAAACTCTAGCGCTTCAAAAATTTTCTCTCTAGGCACTTGTTTTTCAT
>CAYVST010000010.1:3726-57087 GCA_964454185.1 uncultured Alteromonas sp. | reverse complement strand
CAAATTTACACAGAGTATGGGATACGCAAATGTTGGCGCAAAGGCAGCTTTCTTATACAGAATGGACAGCGCAACTAACCAAAACGATTACTCCTGAAGATATTCGTAACTGGGCTAGCACAGACGTACTTGATTGGATTGGAGAAAGCACAGAAATTCGCGATACCATTTACCCAGATAACGCAAACAACATGAGCTACGACTATTTGTACGACCATTTGCCAATCGCCAAACAGCGCCTCCAAATGGCTGGAATTCGTATAGCTATGTATTTGAACAAGGTTTTTGAAGAGGCGAATCAGTAATAAATTGAAGCCAAGTACTCGACTATTTGTCGCTGTACTTGGCCTGTCGTAGCCCCTCTAGAGCAGCGGTAACCCGCTCAACATCTGGATTTAACATAAAGGCTTTCAATTCGAGCATTGCCGGTTCTGAGAAGTTTGTCGGCACGGCTCTGTCAAAGTAAGGGCTGGTTGCACTGGCCTGTTTCAATAGGTAAGCACCAGCCTCATCTAGTCGTTCTACCGACGGCGGGGCGCCAAGCATTGGAGTAAAGCCCCCGGTATACCGGTTCAGCGTTACCTGTGCTTCTATCGATGTTAAATACGACAAAAACTGCATTGCATACTTTTGCTTTGAAGAACTGGCCCGTATAAAAAACACGTCCAATGGAGCCAACTCAACTCTGGCCTGACCTGGGACTAATTCTGGAAAAGAAAAGAGCCCTATTCTTTCTTTTAGATTGCTTGGGATCCGCGAGCTAAAAAAGTGACCAATCAATGTCATACCCGCAACCTCTCTGTACAGGTAAGTCATTGGGTCCTCCCAATCTAATGCATCGCCGTTCTCTTGAAAGTAGCCTTTATCGATTAAAAGCTTCCAACGTTGAAATACATCTTTAATGCGGGGGTCTGTATATGCGACGGTTCCGCTTAACACTGCATTGTGAAATTGAGCGCCATGTAACCGCAAATTGAGCAATTCAAACCATGCTGTAAGCGTCCAGGGAGCTCGATACCCTATTGCAATAGGAATGATATTGTTGTCGCGTAACTTTTCGCATACGTTCAGAAACGCTTCCCACGTTTGTGGAGGTTCAAGATCAAGCTTTTGAAAAAGCGTTTGATTAAAGAATAATGACCATGAGTAGTAAGAAACAGGAATACCGAAATACGACGTTCCTTCTTTGACTTGGTCTATGACCGACGCTTGATAGGCAGAACTAAGAGAGTGCGATGCCCAAATGTCGTCAATGGGACTAACCCACCCATTTCTGACAAATTCTTTAAGCCGTTCGCTACCATACCAAAAAAGTATGTCTGGTCCAGCTTCCTGCTTTAGCCAGTCTATGACTTTGTATTTGTACTGATTGGTATGGACGCCGACCGCTTGAATATCGATATGCGGCGCTCGGAGCTCGAACTCTTTTTCAAGTTCAAGAATAAGATAACGTTCATTGACATTGTCATGCACAAGGCCAACCGTTAAAACTTCTCTAGCATGACTAGAACACGATATGAATATACACAACAATGCGAAATTCATAGCCAAGCAAAATAAGCGCATAAACTACTCCCATTCCACGCTTTATAGAGAGTAGCAGAACTTACATCTTAACAGCGACAGACTTTAGACTAATCTAAATCGAGTGGCTCCGGAGATAAGATTACGCCCGTGCTGTCTGCGTAAAGGTGGTCCTCGGGTAAAAAGGTGACGCCACCAAAGTTAACCGGCAAATCTACCTCGCCTATGCTCTCACCTTCCGCATTAACAGGAATAGCAGCAACAGCCAATACGCCTATATCTAACTCTGCCAAGCTATCAACTTCACGTACGCTACCGTAAATAACAACACCTTCCCAGTCGTTATCAATCGCAATTTGTGCTGAAGATGCATCGAATAGTGCGCGTCGTGTAGACCCACCACCATCGACCAACAAC
This sequence comes from uncultured Alteromonas sp., assembly GCA_964454185.1. Lineage (GTDB taxonomy): Bacteria > Pseudomonadota > Gammaproteobacteria > Enterobacterales > Alteromonadaceae > Alteromonas. The sequence goes on along the minus strand of CAYVST010000010.1, from coordinate 55,146 downwards.
ACTTTACCCGCACCAGGTTGAGAAAGAACGCGGTCTATCAAACCTCTGTCTTCAAAACACTTTACTGTGGTGATTTCGCCACCAAAGGAATAACGGCCGCCGAAGCTTGCAAAGATAGGGTCGACGACGTCTACACTGTCTGCAAACAAATCACAGAGTTCAGATGTGTTGTATTCCATTATTCCGCCTTAATTAAATGAAGATTGTGTTGTAAATCTCACTCTAGCATAGCATTAAAAAGCTTATTGCAAACGACTGAATTATAGCGATTCATCGAATTTTTGACTTCAGTCGGAAATAGTAAGTTTCAGCAATTGAACGCTGATTTTTGAGCACGCATTTTGCTTTGTCTTAAACAACCGAGGTGCCAACACTATCGTCACGTTAGAACACGAACACCTGTAAGAAAAGTTTCTTTTTTCCGTCACCCACCGGTCACAGAGCACCTTTAGCCTGTGCACTAAATAACCGATAGAGGACAAGGCGATGCTGATGAAATCCTTGACGAAGGTCGATACGGACCTATTTTATCGCCTCTACAAACTGACGCTGAAAAGAGACTGTCGCAGTATTATTTGGCTGTCGAAGACTGGCGACGGTTACTTGTATTTTGTTATCGGTATGCTGCTTTGGGCGTTTGAGCCTGAGCACGGAGAGCTATTCCTTTACACAGCGCTGATGGCATATGCGCTTGAGTTACCTATTTATGTGCTGCTTAAGAAAATGTTCAAGCGCCCTCGCCCTTGCGATTTTCTAGTGAATTTAACGGCACATGTTACGCCTTCTGATAAATTTTCTCTCCCTTCTGGCCACACTGCCGCCGCATGGTTAATGGCCAGCATTGTAGCGCATTACTACCCTCCTTTCGCTTTGCTCGCATATAGCTGGGCAGCACTTATCGGCTTATCACGCGTATTACTTGGCGTGCATTATCCTTCCGATGTATTTGCAGGTACGCTTTTGGGTATCACTATCGCATCGACGAGTATTTCTATTTTGGGGTAGTATGAAATTATTGTATGGCGTGCAGGGCACCGGTAACGGTCACATCGCCCGCGCACGAATTATGGCGGCGGCGTTAGCCAATCGTGACGATATCGAGGTAGATTTTGTTTTTACTGGTCGTGCGCCAGAAAAGTATTTTGATATGGACGTGTTCGGTCAATATCGCACGTTTACTGGGCTGAGCTTTATTACCAAAGGCGGCAAAGTTGATAAATTTGCCACCTTGCGTAGTGCCAATGTTCGCCAATTTTTTAAAGACGTGAAAACGTTCGATGCCAGCGGCTATGATTTACTGGTAAACGACTTTGAACCCGTCACTGCGTGGGCCGCTAAGCAGCAGGATATCCCGTCTATTTCTATCAGCCATCAAGCTGCGTTTTCTTACGATGTTCCAAAAAGTGGCAATACCATTTTCGATACACTGTTAATGAAAATTTTTGCGCCCACGGAGCTTCAGTTAGGCGTGCACTGGTATCACTTCAATCAGCCTATCATCCCTCCCTTTGTTGCAGACAAACCCGTTCTGTCGCCCGCGAAGGGACATGTACTGGTATATTTACCGTTTGAAGACATAGACGAAATTCAGCAAATGCTTGAACCGCTAAGCGATCAAGAGTTTCAATGTTTTCACCCTGATATAAATCAACACCGCGAAGTTGAACATATTCATTGGAACCCTACTTCAAAGAAAGAATTTCAAAAAGCGCTGCAGCATTGCAGTGGCGTTATCGCCAATGGTGGGTTTGAGCTATCAAGTGAAGCATTACAATTAGGTAAGAAACTGCTGATTAAGCCTCTACATGGCCAATTTGAACAACTGTCCAATGTGCTTACGTTAAACCAACTTGAGCTTTGCCAAACCTTATTTCAACTTGATACGGACATTGTAGAAGAATGGCTAGAAGCCCCAGATAACGAGGCCATTGCGTTTCCGGATGACCCAAATGTGCTAATAGACTGGCTGAAAAAAGGTAACTTTAGCGATACCCAAAGCCTGTGTGATGCACTTTGGAAAAACGTGCAATACGGTGATAAGACACGAGAACGATTATTGGCTCTTGCAATTTGACGCCGCAATGCGATGATAGCCGCATTTGTCGACTTCTTCGCGGGAATTTTCGTGTTAAAAAAATCGGTTGTTTTTCTGCTTACTCTCACAGCATTGTGTGGCTGTGGGTACAAAGGTGCGTTGTATATCCCCGACGCACCTGTACAAAACTCACCTGCTGAGCCAACCACATCAAACACTGACGATACGTCAGCGCTTGATAACACAGTACCTGACGCAGTCCCCGCATCTATACCTGGAGAACTGAACTAGTGGATTACTTTGCTTACAGCCAAGGTCAGCTTCACGCTGAAAATGTGGCTGTCTCTGACATTGCCGCCACACATGGCACGCCAGTTTACATATACTCACGTGCGACGCTTGAGCGTCATTGGCATGCCTTTAACGATGCTATCGGCGAACACCCTCACCTTGTCTGCTATGCAGTAAAAGCCAACTCGAACATTGGTGTGCTTAGTGCGCTTGCAAAACTCGGCTCGGGTTTTGACATTGTTTCTGCTGGTGAGCTTGCTCGTGTTATTGAGGCTGGTGGAGACGCTAGCAAAGTAGTGTTTTCTGGCGTGGGCAAAAAACATGACGAAATTCGCTATGCACTGCAACAAGGCATCATGTGCTTTAACGTAGAATCAGAACCTGAACTGCACCGTATTAACGAAGTCGCTGGTGAACTTGGTGTTAAAGCACCTATATCTTTGCGTATTAACCCCGATGTAGATGCAAAAACCCACCCATATATTTCAACAGGCCTGAAAGCGAACAAGTTTGGTATTGCGCGTGAACGTGCCCTTGCTACCTATGAGCTTGCCGCGTCTTTGTCACACTTAAATGTAGTGGGTATGGACTGCCACATCGGTTCACAACTTACCGAAATTGGTCCATTCGTCGATGCGCTAGAACGCCTGTTACTGCTGATTGATGAACTTGCCGAACGCGACATCATTATTGAACACTTAGATGTGGGTGGTGGTCTTGGCGTTACTTACAATGACGAGGAACCACCTCATCCTAAGGCTTACGCGCAAGCGATGGCTGAGAAAATGGTCGGCCGCGAGAACCTCAAACTTATTCTCGAACCTGGGCGAGCTATTGCAGCTAACGCCGGTATATTGGTAACTGAAGTAGAATTTATCAAAGAAGGTGAAGAGAAAAGCTTCGCCATTGTTGATGCCGCAATGAATGACTTGTTGCGTCCAGCACTCTACTCAGCATGGCAGAAAATCATTCCGGTAAAAGAAGAATCGACTGTTTCATCTCGCACTTACGATGTGGTTGGCCCTGTTTGTGAAACAGGTGATTTCATCGGTAAAGACCGTGAATTAGCGATTGAGCCTTCAGACCTACTCGCCGTGCGAAGCGCTGGCGCGTATGGCTTTGTCATGGCTTCTAACTACAATAGTCGCTGTCGTCCAGCCGAAATTATGGTTGATGGAGATAAGGTCTTTGTTGTTCGAGAAAGAGAAAATCAAAAAGATCTCTGGAAAGGTGAGTACAAACTTCCGTAAACTAGGGTCAAATAAATAAGATAGATGCGCTGTTAATGCAGGTTCAATTTTCAAAAATGCACGGTTTAGGTAACGACTTCATGGTCATTGATAACGTTACGCAGAACGTGTTTTTCTCAAAAGAAAAGATTCAACAATTGGCAAACCGAAACTTTGGTATTGGTTTCGACCAATTGTTGATGGTCGAACCGCCTTACGATCCTGAACAAGACTTTCACTACCGAATATTTAATGCTGACGGTTCTGAAGTGGAGCAATGCGGCAACGGTGCCCGTTGTTTTGCGCGTTTTGTTAAACAAAAAGGGCTGATCAACCGCAATAAGATTGTAGTCAGTACCAAAGCCGGGAAAATGGTGCTGTACCTTGAAAAAGACGGTCAAGTAACCGTGAACATGGGTAAGCCTGATTTTGAACCGGCTAATATTCCGCTGAAAGCCAACAAGCAAGAGAATACCTATATTCTAAGGGTAGGCGAAAGCACACTATTTATTGGCTCTGCATCAATGGGCAACCCCCATTGTGTGATGGAAGTCGAGGATGTAGACACTGCGAATGTCGCTGAAATTGGCCCACTTGTTGAAAAGCACGAACGCTTCCCTGAAGGGGTGAACGTTGGCTTTATGCAGGTCATCAACGAATCTCACATTAAGCTTCGAGTGTTTGAACGAGGTTCTGGTGAGACACTGGCATGTGGCAGTGGCGCTTGCGCCGCAGTTGCAATTGGTCAAATTCAAGGTAAATTAGGCAAAGATGTGAGGGTTGATTTACCTGGAGGCAGCTTACGTATTCGTTGGCCCGGGCCTGATAGTGTACTCAAAATGACCGGCCCAGCTGAACATGTATACGATGGAACGATAAATTTATGAGCGATGTATCAGGGCAATCTAGCGCTACGCAAATCATAGAGCCTTTTGTGGATACCTCAGGGTTGTCTGCAGAAGACGTGAGAGCGTTTTTATTAGAAAACCCAGAGTTTTTTGCGCAATTCCCTGATCTGCTGGAAAAAATCGTACTGCCTCACGAACAAAAAGGCAGCGTGTCCCTAGTAGAAATTCAAAGCGAACAGTTACGCAAAAAAGTTCGCCAGCTCAATTACAAGCTGACGCAACTTGTGACTATTGCTAAGCAAAATGAGAAAATTTACCGCGTTTACACCGACCTTAACGTACAGTTGCTGCGTTGTGAAAGTGTGGCTGAAGTACAGTTTACTCTTGAAGATGTGCTTCAAGAACGCCTGCAGCTTTCGTCTGCGGTAATTAAGAGCTTCAAAGGCCCTCATGCCATCCCAGAATTACAGCAACGTTTGTTCACGGAGAAACGCTTTAAAAATACCAATTTCTTTTTCGGTCGCCTATCCCAGCATGAACGACAGCTGTTGTTTGGTGAAAGCCCAGCAGAATCAGTCGCGTTAATGCTTCTTGGCGACGACAGAGACTTGGGGATTTTAGGTATTAGCAGCAGCGACGCAAGCCACTTCACCCCCGATATGGACACACTACTCCTTCAACAGTTGCAGCAAGTGCTCAATATCGTTTTACCCGAAATGATGGGGTATTAAGCGCCGTGTCGGCGGACGCTATTCTAAGCGAACACTGCCAGCATTGGCTGGATAAGTTTCTATTACACCTTCAAGTAGAACGAGGACTATCGCCGCATACCTTGTCCAACTATCAGCGTCAGCTTACTGACGTGGCGAAACTACTTGGGCTTTTCGAATGGTCTGGGTTAACACCTAGTGACATTAAGCGCGTCATGGCTGAGGCTAAAATGTCAGGGCACAGTGCACGTAGCATCGCGCTTCGTTTATCTGCACTTAGGACGTTTTGCCAATATCTTATTGACCAACAACAGCTGTTCAGTAACCCCGTTGAAGGTATTCAAGCTCCTAAGCAAGGAAAGCCCTTGCCCAAACAGCTAAGTGTTGATGAGATGCAGCAACTCCTTAGCGCCACAAGTGTTACAAATAGCAGTGACGATGAAGGTATGCAGCGCCGCGATATTGCCATGTTTGAATTACTTTATGGATGTGGGTTGCGTTTAAGCGAGCTAACGGGTTTGAATTTAGCAGACTGTCTAAAGGACGGTACGCTTAAAGTCATGGGTAAAGGCAGTAAACAACGTATTCTTCCATTAGGTCGTCAGGCACAAAAAGCGCTCAATGCATGGCTTAAAGTGCGCCCTGCATATGCATCACCATACGAAAGCGCAGTGTTTGTTAGTAAACGAAAAACGCGGATTTCTAATCGTCAGGTTGCCAATCGCCTAAACAAAATGGCTGATGAGCAAGCGATAAAACAAAAAGTGAGTCCCCATAAACTGCGCCATTCCTTCGCAACACACGTATTAGAATCAAGTGGTGATTTGCGTGCTGTTCAGGAACTACTGGGTCACGCAAACCTTTCTACAACGCAGGTGTATACGCACCTTGATTTCCAGCATCTAGCAAACGTATACGATGCTGCGCACCCTCGCGCACACAAAAAATAAAGGCAATATGCATGCAGTTTTTTAGGCCAATAAACAAGGTCAAAGCCATGACTTTCGATCTTGATGATACGTTGTACAATAACGAACCCATTATTCGCCATGCAGAAAGCGTATTACACGCTTATCTCGAATCTCACCATAGTGACGCTGCGAAACTAACGCCCAAGCAATGGTGGGAGTTAAAGCGCGCTGCAATAACGAAGGATCCGCGCCTTGCTTCCGATATGGGGCAGCTTCGACGCATTGTTCTAACCGCAGCACTATCAGGAACACCCGCAGAATTAGTTTTACAAGCGCCTGTAGACAATGATGATTTGCATCGCGCCGTAGATGCGTGCTTCAACTGTTTTTATGACGCAAGAAGTGACTTCACACTGGGTGATGATGTTCACGTAGCTCTCAATGAAGTAAGCATTCACCTACCGTTAATAGCCATTACCAATGGTAATGTTGATGCACAAAAAATTGGTATAGACGGATATTTCGATGCCATCTTACACGCTAGCGTATCACGTCCAATGAAACCAGCTAAAGACATGTTCAACGAAGCCGCGACATTATTAAATGTCGAGCCCAAAAACATCCTACATGTGGGCGACAACATGATTAAAGATGTCTTTGGTGCCATTAATGCAGGCTATCAAGCCGCTTGGTTTGCCTGCAACCGCCCTATGCGAATCGCACATGAACGAATGAGAGTACTTCCCCATGTATCGCTAGATGCTATTGGTGAAATTACTGCATTTACGTCGCAATACTAGTGCGCGTTGGCCGTTACAGACAAGTAGATTTAATAACCAGCCCACGATACACTGAAAATTGAAAAGACGTATTTGTGGTTTTATGGAAAAACAAGCGGTCTCAGAATCGAACGCCTCCTTAGAGACAATGACCAACCCGAATCAGCGAAAATCTAATGAAGATTCGCATTCGGTGTTTGGCTTGTTCCCCCGCGCAAACCTGTGGCGTCACAAAAAGCTCTCGGGCGTCGTCCTTGATATCTGCGTCATATTGCTATGGCTTGCGATATGGCATGTGGGTCGTATTGTAGAATACACCGAACATGCCAGTGTGTGGTTCCCGGCTGCAGGCTTTACCCTCTCTTGTTTTTTGGTCGTCGGACTTAGAGCGTTTTTGCCAATTATGGTGGCGTCGGTTGTTATTACCCTATGGAATGGCCATCACTATGGCCTCGCGCTCACAAATAATGAGCTAGTGTGGGGCGGTTTATTGTTTGGTCTAGCGCACATGCTTCCGTACTTTGTAGGCGCTAGCATTTTGGGCTACCTGCTAAGAAAACCCGAAGTAACAACACCGCAGCTTATTGTATCGTTCTTGGTGGTGTGTTGTCTTTCGTCGCTCGTTGCCACACAACTCGTCATTGGTTCATTGGTATTGACAGATCAGATGCCGTTAAGCGATGTTAAACATGCCATGCTGCCTTTTTGGATTGGGGATATGGCTGGTGTGGTGGTGTTAACACCGCTTTTTACCGGGTTGCTCATTCAAATTTGTACCGGTGCAAAGGTTGATTTACTTGCCTTCTCTAACTGTGTTTTCTCAGCTCCTCGCAACTTTTTAAAGAAAGTAGCTGTTAACTTAACGCTGATATTTTTGGTTATGCTGTTAGCCAAACTAACGCAATCGCGAGATAGTGCCTTTGCTATTTTCTTTCTTGCGATTACGCATATGTGGATAGCGTGTACAGAAAGCTCAAAACGCAATGTTGTTAGCTTGGCACTCAGCAGCGTGACTATCGTTCTGCTCGTGCATTTTTTTGAATTAATGGAACATGTAAAGGTTTACCAGTTTGCACTGAACGTTATTGCCGCCAATGCCCTGTTCGGTATAGCTATACCGCAACTTCAAGCCGATAACGCACAGCTTAAAGATAGGGTTTTTATCGATTCACTCACTCAGGCGTACACTCGCGAATACTTAACACAGCGCTCTGCCCTAGAAATTGCGCAATCTCACGAATCAGGACGTCCACTGTTTTTCGCAATATTCGACTTAGACAAGTTCAAGGACATTAACGATAGGCTGGGCCATATTGATGGCGACAATGCGCTTAAACGACTTAGTAAGACGACGCAAGAGACGCTTCGCAAGAACGATATTTTTGCGCGTTTTGGCGGTGATGAATTTGTTTTATTACTTCCTGGCGTAACCCAGGACTATGCGCTTGATACAATTGAAAAGCTGCGTGTCGCCATTAGTGCTATTACTATTGGAGATATCACGCTTTCTACGAGTTTCGGGGTAACCAAGCTTCAAGCACGTGATACGTTAGAAAGCGTTTTAAAGCGCGCAGACGGCGCGCTTTATACATCAAAAGAGGCTGGCGGTAATCGTATTACCCTGGCATAGCATTTTTGTTTAGTATTAAACTTGTGAGTTATCTTCTAACACGTTTTGTCTCATTGACTCGCATGGGCTTTGACAAACCGGTCTCCCAACTACTTTTGCTGGAACACCCACCACAGTGACATGTGCAGGAACACTATCAAGCACAACGCTTCCTGCTCCTACTTTTGAGCCTTCACCAATTTCAATGTTACCCAAAATTTTCGCACCCGCTCCAATCAATACGCCCTGACGGATTTTGGGGTGGCGGTCCCCAGACTCGTTGCCCGTGCCACCTAACGTGACGCTTTGTAAAATAGATACATTGTCTTCAATTACTGCCGTTTCACCCACCACAATTCCCGTTGCATGGTCGAACATCACGCCGCTTCCAATGCGCGCAGCAGGATGAATATCAACACCAAAACTCGCCGAATTACGGCTTTGTAGAAATAACGCTAACTGGTGACGGCCATGCACCCACAAATAGTGGGCCATGCGGTGAACCTGCACAGCATGAAACCCTTTAAAATGAAGTAATGGCGTAAGATAATCGTTTACCGCAGCATCGCGGTTTTTAATGGCAACAATATCGGCAGTTGCCGCCTCACTGATGCCGGGTTCCAGTAAATACGCTTCGTCAAACACTTCTCTAATTGCTAAGGCAGGCATAACGTCATCAGCCATTTTGTTAGACAAAATAAAGCTCAACGACGACTCGAAATTATGATGTGCTAATACACTAGCATGGACATAACTCGACAATAGAGGTTCGCTGTCGGCAACAACTTGCGCGTCTTGTTTTAGCGTCGACCAAAAATCAATGGGCGTAGTAAGTGCGTTCATGGGCGTGTTCCACTTTGGTTTAGCATTTATGGCGGCAAGCACGAAAACTTAGTGTTGATTTGAAGTAACGAGCTTGTCGTAAGACTGAGAAACGCTTGATAGCGATTTGTGTACGAGTGTACCTAAGTTTACTGCGTTTCAATACCGATGTTGTACCCAACAAGCGCAGAATTCGATCAACTTATCGAATTCTTTCGTTATTAGTTATTACTGTTTGTTAACGCATGCCCATGAGTCAATCGATTTATGAATAAGAAAAACTGGACTGTATAAATTAACAGGCAGCTGGCATAATAAGCGGCTAAAGCGGCGGCCATTTCGCTTTCGTATTGTTGTATTAGAATTCAATAAATAGGTGTCACACTATGGATGTATCTCGACTGCTAGACGAGCTTAACGATAAACAACGTGAAGCAGTAGCAGCCCCGCTTTCGAATGCGCTAGTACTAGCAGGCGCAGGGAGCGGTAAAACCCGTGTTTTGGTGCATCGCATCGCGTGGTTAATGGAAGTCGAAAACATTGCGCCTTTCTCAATTTTAGCCGTAACCTTTACCAATAAAGCGGCAAAAGAAATGCGCGGCCGTATTGAGTCACTGATGGGGCGAAGTCTTCACAATATGTGGATCGGCACTTTTCACGGCCTTGCTCATCGCTTACTTCGAGCACATCACGCCGAGGCGAATTTACCGGAAAACTTCCAAATTATTGATTCAGACGACCAATACCGTCTTATTCGTCGCATTCTTAAAGCCATGAACCTAGACGAAAAGCACTGGGCTCCAAGACAAATTCAATGGTATATCAATGGCAATAAAGACGAAGGGCTACGCCCGCAGCACATTGAAACCCATGGCGACCATATACAAAAAACAATGCGAGAAGTGTACGCCGCCTATCAGGATGCCTGTGACCGCTCAGGCCTTGTAGACTTTGCTGAATTGCTGTTGCGTGCACATGAACTATGGGCCAAGAACCCTGAAGTATTGGCTCACTACCAGCGCCGCTTTCGTGCAGTACTGGTCGATGAATTTCAAGACACCAACAACATACAATACGCCTGGTTGCGTATGCTGTGCAGCGGCGACAGCAACAATATTATGATTGTGGGCGATGACGACCAGTCAATCTACGGCTGGCGCGGCGCAAACGTTGATAATATCCAACATTTCTTAAAGGACTTCGACAATCCTGCAACCATCCGTCTTGAGCAAAACTATCGCTCGACCGGCAATATCTTAAAAGCAGCCAATACCGTTATCGACAATAACACAGGTCGTTTGGGTAAAGAGCTTTGGACAGAAGATGCTCAAGGAGAAATGATCTCTGTTTATGCTGGTTTTAATGAGCTCGACGAAGCGCGCTTTATCGTGTCAAAAATTAAAGACTGGCTGAACCAAGGCAATGCCTTGAGCGATACTGCCATATTGTATCGCAACAATGCACAGTCCCGCGTGCTTGAAGAAGCCTTGCTGCATGAAGGTTTGGCCTATCGCATTTACGGCGGCTTGCGCTTCTTTGAACGTCAAGAGATTAAAGATGCACTCGGTTACATGCGCATGGTTAGTCATCCACATGACGATGCGGCCTTCGAGCGCGTCGTTAATACACCCAGTCGAGGTATCGGCGAAAAAACTCTGTCTCAAGTGCGCGACGCGGCGCGCATGCACAATTGCTCTATGTGGCAGGCGTGTCAGTTGCTGATTAACGAGGGAAGTTTTAAAGGGCGAGCATTAAATGCCATGCAAAGTTTTGTCTTGCTGGTAACTGAGCTAGAACAAGCTACGTTAGACGAACCGCTAGACCAACAAGCTGACAAGGCTATACGACAATCAGGGCTTTACGCCATGTATCAAGCTGAACGCGGCGAGAAAGCGCAAGCGCGTTTAGAAAACTTAGAAGAACTCGTCAGTGCTTGTAAAACCTTTATTGTGCCTGAGGAAGCTGAAGAAATGACGCCGCTGGCGGCCTTTTTAGCTCACGCTTCCCTTGAAGCTGGAGAGACTCAGGCCGATACAGATCAAGATGCCGTACAAATGATGACCATACACACGGCTAAAGGGCTAGAATTTCCGCTAGTTTTTCTAGCCGGAGTAGAAGAAGGCATGTTCCCGAGTCAAATGACCAATGATGAACCAGGTCGAATGGAAGAAGAGCGCCGCCTTTGCTATGTGGGTATGACCCGTGCTATGCAAAAGTTGTATATAACTTATGCAGAAAGTCGTAGATTATATGGCCAAGATAAGTATCATACGGCGTCACGATTTATTCGTGAAATGCCGTCGGATTGTGTTGAAGAAGTACGTTTAAAAACAACCATTTCTCGACCTGTACACAATAGATTTAGCCAGGCTACCTCCCATGCCAGCTTTGAAGAAACAGGGTTTCAACTGGGCGAGCGTGTAGTGCACCGCAAGTTTGGCGAAGGTATTGTACTAAACTATGAAGGTAGCGGTGAACACGGGCGTGTTCAGGTTAACTTTGATGAATTTGGTAGTAAATGGCTGGTACTCGCTTACGCAAAATTGGAAAAAGCGTAAACTTTAATAACGGCAAGGTAGCCTAAACCATAGTTGAAATGTATGCAGCAGAACGTGCTGATCATCGAAAACGGTGAAGGCAACCTCGAATTGATAGCGAAACTTGTGCGACGTGCAGGCCTAACACCTGTGGGCGCTACATCGCTTATCGAAGGTCGAGCACGCTTTGAACAAGAGATGCCTGAAACGTTCTTATGCGCCATCGTTGCTTATTCGCTACCCGACGCTAAGCAAGGTCAAGCTATTGATTTTGCTGCCAACGCATTTATACCTACCATTGCCACAACTGAATCACTAGATAGTGCAATTCGCGACAAAGTGCTTGAGCGAGATGTTGTAGATTACATCCCAAAAGAGAACTCACAAAATTACGATTACCTAAGTCGCCTTATCAGCCGTCTTGAGAAGAACAAGTCAACGGGCGTTATTGTTGTTAGTACTAATCGACTACTTCGCACACGCACGGTTTCTTTGTTGCAGCAGCATAACTTTATTGCCTTTGAGTGCCTAACTGCAAACGAAGCTATGCAGCACTTAGCACAGCACAATAATATTAAGCTTATTATAACTGACAACACACTACCTGACATGACCGGCACGCAATTCGTAGCAAGCCTTCGAAAAGCATTTTCAAAAGAGCAGCTCGCAATTATGGGCATTGCAGGTGGTAAAGGCATGCTAATGTCAGCCCACTTTATAAAAAGTGGAGCTAACGATTTCTTACGCGTCCCCTATTGTCACGAAGAATTCCTATGCCGCGTAATGCAAAACGTGGAATATATTGAAAGCGTTGAAGAAATTCGCCGTGTTGCCAATACAGACTACTTAACTGGGTTGCCTAATCGTCGCCATTTCTTTTACACGCTTACCGTGCAGCATCAGCATCTTTCTGACAACCATGCCTTAGCACTGATAGATTTAGACTTTTTTAAATCGATTAATGATACACATGGTCACGATGCTGGTGATATTGTATTGAAGGCCATGGCCGCGCTCATAGAGTTTTATTTTGCTGACGAAGTTATTTCTCGCTTTGGTGGAGAAGAATTTTGTATCTATTTGCCCAACACGCCGCTTAAAGACGCCTGTAAGCAACTCGATGACTTTAGAAAAGTGGTAGAAGCAGAAGTCATTAAACTTCCAACCACGGATATCAAAGTAACGTGCAGCATAGGGGTATGTGGTGTTGCTACGCAACGTATCGACAAGCTTCTTAGCCTAGCTGACAAACAGCTTTATGCTGCAAAGCACAATGGGCGAAACCAAGTCATGTTTGAAGCGCCAGACGCCCCTCAGCTTGAGCAGGCGCCTTTACTCTAGTTATTCCGTAGCCAACTTCTGGGCTTTGCGTTGTTGTCGAAAATTCACGAGCGAGTCGGCACTAAACAGGATAAGTGCAAACCATACAAATCCAAAGGTCACCAAGCGCGCTTCCTCAAGAGGTTCGCCGTACAAGTAAACCGCGAGAATAAACATCAGTGTGGGGCCAATATACTGAAAAAAGCCCAACGTAGAATACATGATTCGCCTTGCTGCAGCGGTGAAACACAAAAGCGGTGCTGTTGTTACCACGCCCGCTGCCAAAATAAGTAGATTTAAATCGGTATCGTTGGTAAACAAATTACTGTATTGCGAACCATAAAACACCCAATAAACGAGTGCCAATGGCGACAGCATAAGCGTTTCTATGAAAAGCCCTGGCAGCGAATCAACCGCCACCTGCTTTCGCAGCAAACCATACACACTGAAACTGCCAGCCAAAACAAGGGCAATCCAAGGTACTTGCCCGTACGAAAAAATTAGAATTGCCACCCCGATAACGGCGAGCCCCACAGCCACACGCTGGAGAGTACGTAGCCGTTCCCCCAAAAATAACCTGCCCAAGAAGACATTGATAAGCGGGTTGATGTAGTAACCTAAACTAGCATCCAAAATATGGTCGTTATTAATAGCCCAAATAAACAATAGCCAGTTAGCGCCCAGTAACAGCCCAGCTACAAACAAAATCTGCATAACGCGTTTGTTTTTCAGTGCCGCAGCGACTTTGGGCCATTGTTTTAACCCAACAATAAGGCCTACTAAAAGTACCACCGACCAAATCACGCGATGCATCAAAATTTCAGCGGCAGGCAACACCATAAGTTGTTTAAAATATACGGGTGCAACACCCCACATGCTGTAGGCTGCAATGGCACAAATCACACCGACTTGTGCGGCATTAGTTTGCTTGGACAAGAATAGCTCCGATGTTCGTAAGGGGGGGAGAAGCGCGTATTGTTTATCAGTGCCACACAATACACAACCTCTTTTGATTTCCTATTAGGCAAAATACAGTCATTTTGGGGTGTAACCGTGGGCGTTAAGCAGCGCGTAACTACAAACTTTACAATAAAAACAACGTTCCAAGCCCCAAAAATGCAACAAAGCCTACAATATCAGTAACCGTTGTAAGGATGACAGAACCCGATAATGCGGGGTCTATCTTAAGCTTATCAAGAATAACAGGAACAAAAACGCCGGCTAATGCTGCAGCCACAATATTGAATAAAATAGCAAGGCAAATAACTACTCCGAGTAAAACATCGGTAAACCAGAAGTATGCGACAATACCAATAACCAACGCCCAAATAACGCCATTTACACCCCCCACTTTGAGCTCTTTCACCATAAGCGCCCGTAAGTTTGCAGGCGTGACTTGCCCAAGGGCTAGGCCTCGAACAATCAAGGTCAAGGTTTGACTACCTGCAATCCCTCCCATACTTGCCACAACAGGCATAAGTACTGCAAGCGCTACAACTTGTTGCAGGGTCGCCTCGAATAGCCCAATAAACCATGAGGCTAAAAAGGCAGTAAGTAAATTAATTCCCAACCATAGCGCTCTGTTACGGGCACTCTTTGCTACAGGTGAGAACAAATCCTCATCCTCATCCATACCTGCAGATGCCATCACTTGGCGTTCATAAAACTCATTCACAAGCTCACTGGCTGACGTGACATCTAAGCGCCCTAGCAGTTTGTTGTTCTCATCAACCACTGGTAACGATGCCAGCCCTGAACTCTGTACAAGTAAAGATGCGTTCATGGCATCATCTTCACCTTGAATTGTCGTTACTGTCTCTTCGGACAAATCAAACAACGAAACATGATCTTGCGCCGAGAATAAATGGCTAATTTTAACTAATGCTGAAAACTGCCCCGAGCGATTCACTAAAAATATACTGTCACAATGTTGCGGTATGCCCCGGCGCAACAGGCGTATACCTTCCCTCACCTTAGCATTCGATGGTAAGACAAGCTGTTCGTGGTTAACCCAGTGACCTATTTGGTTGTCTGGAAACTGTGTAGCCTCTCTGAAGTACTTTCGTTCATTTGAATCTAATGACTCGTAAGCCATATCGACCAAGCGCTTGGGTAAAGAATCGAGAAGTTCGAGTAAGTCCTCTGCGTCAATATCGGCAAAGATAGAGGCCCATTCGTTGTGCGGCGTGTTGTCGATAAGAATTTCACGTGGGTCGCTTCGCATTTGAACCAAGACATCAAGCTTTCGATTTCGAGGCATGCCTTCCCATACAGCGAGACGCTCTTCCACCGGGAGTGATTCAAGCAAAGAAGCGATATAGACCTCATCTTGACTACCCAAGGTAGCCAACAGCGTAGCGGGGTCGCTTCCCATGCTTTCTGTCACAATCTCTTCAATTAAATCTGGTAACGGTTCGGCCATGTTTCAATTCCTGTATCACGAGCTTTGATTTTGTTGTTAAAGCCCGAGAACGCGTGCTTTTCACCACCAGCGTGAATGGTGAATGTTGTTGTGTGGTTCACTAAACCCCATTGTTCAATGAGTATTAACCAAGCATGTAGGTTCCCGTTCCAAAGGCAATATGGTCATCTTTATCATTGTGAAGCTCCATTCTGCATACAACAAGCTTGCTTCCCTTTCGAATAATAGATGCTGTTGCAATAAACTGCTCACCTCTTCCGGGCCTTAAGTAATCTACTCGCATGTCTACCGTGCCCATTGTGGACAAACGGGCCTGAAGCTCGCCAAGCTCGTCGCGTTCGGTTTGTTTAATGGTTTCTATAATGGCTACTAGCCCGCCAATGGTATCGAGCATAGAGGCGGTCACACCACCGTGCAGAATCTTTTGCATAGGATTGCCAGTAAGTGAGGCCTGCCACTTAAGCTGCAGCCTAACTTGAGTGTCTATGCCTTGCCCTTCAGTAACAAACTCAAGCCCTAACATCTGATTAAATGGCATGGTATCACGGAAAAGTGAAATAACATGAGATATCAACGTGTTGTGGGTGGGGCCCTCTTGATTAAGATGCGCACTTTCTGTTTCCATATTCACTCCTTTTTGTTTCATGTTTGCTATATGCTCACTTTCTTCTTGTACACTAAATCGCCATCCTTTTTCATTACGCCCTTTTTATGCTGCATTTTAGTCTAGTTTTTGCAATTGCCTCGTGAAGCATGCAACAAAAACGCGTAAAATCTCCAGCCATGACAACAGCAATAGTTCATCCAACAATCGCTTCTGCGCCAAGCAATCAAACGACACCGGAACGCGTTCTTAAAGACGTGTTTGGTTACGATGTGTTTCGCGATGGCCAAGGCGAAGTCATTCACCACGTTTGTGACGGCAAAGACGCGCTTGTATTACTGCCAACTGGTGGCGGTAAATCATTGTGCTATCAAATACCGGCGCTAGTGCGTGATGGCACCGCTATTGTTGTTTCACCACTGATTTCATTAATGCAAGATCAAGTGGAACAACTCAAAGCGCTGGGTGTTAAAGCGGCCTATCTCAACTCTACACTAGAAAGTGATGAACAAGCGCGCATTAATGACGACTTGCAAGCAGGCAAACTTGATTTGTTATATGTCTCGCCTGAGCGTCTTATGCAGTATTATTTTCAACAATCGCTTAGCCATGCTGACATCGCGCTGTTTGCCATCGATGAAGCACACTGTGTTTCACACTGGGGCCACGATTTTAGGCAAGACTATCGCTCACTGGGGCAAATAAAATCTCGCTTTCCCCACATTCCGGTTATCGGGCTAACGGCAACTGCAGATTCAGCAACCCAAGCCGACATTCTCACTCAGTTAAACCTAGACGACCCACTGGTTTACAAAGGCAGCTTTGACCGCCCCAATATCCGATATCGGGTAATGAGCAAATACAAGGCGTTTGATCAGGTGGTTGCTTATGTTAAGCAACAAGAAGGTAGCGGCATCATCTACTGCAATAGCCGCGCTAAAGTGGACGATTTACATGCTAAGTTGTTTCGTATGGGGTTTCGCTGCGCCGCTTATCACGCTGGAATGGATGCAGACGAACGTGAATTGGTTCAGCGCCAATTTTTGAATGACAAAATTGACATTGTTGTTGCCACCGTTGCTTTTGGAATGGGAATCAACAAATCGAACGTACGCTATGTTGTGCATCACGACGTACCGAGAAGCGTAGAGAGCTACTATCAAGAAACAGGACGCGCCGGGCGTGATGGCCTAGAGTCTGAAGCCTTGTTGCTGTTTGATGAAAAAGACGCTGCACGTGTAAAACAATGGATAGAGCAAGGCGAAATAGCAGAAAGAAATCAAATAGAACTTCAGAAGTTTGCCGCAATGGAGGCGTTTTCTGAAGCGCAAACATGCCGCCGACAGGTGCTATTGAATTACTTCTCACAGTTCAGTGACGTGGCTTGCGGCAATTGTGATATCTGCCTTGACCCACCCAAAATGGTGGATGGACTAGTGACCGCGCAAAAGGTCTTGTCTTGTATTTTGCGCCTCTCTCAACAGGTATCCAGTCAATACCTGATAGACGTACTGCGAGGTAAACAGTTAAGGCGATTGCAAGAGGCAGGGCATCATCAACTATCCACTTATGGTATTGGCAAAGACAAATCTGATAGCTATTGGCACAACATTATTAACCAGCTGGTTCACAAGGGCTTGATTCGTGTTGATATTACCGCGCATGCAGCGCTGAGACTTACGGAAGCTGCGCGACCCGTGCTTAAAGGCGAAGTAGCTGTGCAACTTGCTGTACCTCGGCTTGAGTTCAAGCCCGATAAGAAAAAAGCGAAACACGTCCCTGCAAACTACGACAGAACGTTATTTACTAGGCTTAAGCATTTACGAAAAGTATTGGCCGAAGAGAACGAAGTACCGCCCTACGTGGTGTTCAGTGATGCCACCTTAGTTGATATGGCGTGTAAGCTGCCTACCACGCGTAACACCATGCTCGACGTTAGCGGCGTAGGCCAAACCAAACTTGAGCGTTACGGTGAGGCCTTCATTCAGCTTATCAGCGACTACATCAGTAAAGACGATTAAGCGTAGGCGTACTCGCCACCTTTTTCTAATGCGCTTTGGTAAGCAGATCTAGCGTGAACGCGCTTAACAAATGCTTGAATGGCGGTAAAGTCTTTTGCCCTGCCACTTGCCACTAGTGACTCAAGTGGAAAAATCATTTGCACATCAGCGCCTGTAGGTTCATCACCAGCAAACCAATTATTGTTAGCCAAATAAGTTTCAATATAACGCAAACTTTGGGCTAAGTTAGGGCCGTAATACGCGTTAAGGATACCATCGACTAATTTGTCAGTTATTGGCTTGATAAAAAATGGCTTTGACCCCTTCTGTCGCGCTTTTTCAAGTACTAAGTTAGCCACTAGCGGCGGCATCAAAGAACCTTCGGCAAAATGCATCCAAAACCAGTACTGTTGGAGCGCTTCAGCATCAGTCGGTACTTTAAACGCTTGCGACGCATGTTGATTTACAAGATATTCTACAATGGCGCCAGATTCAGCAATGGAACCATGAGGCGTGGTTAAAACCGGAGAACGACCAAGAGGGTGAACTGCACGCAATGCATCTGGCGCTAGATTAGTAACACTATCACGCTCATAGAATTCTATCGTGTATTCAACACCTAGTTCCTCTAGTAGCCATAAAATACGCTGTGAGCGAGAGTTATTTAAATGATGTAGTGTTAGCATATCCCTTCCTTAAAACGCTTTGATTAACGCTATTGTTATTGTGTTGTATTATGTTGTTACTTATACACGCTTTTATCTGTGCTGGTTTAGCGTGTATTTAACTTTTTAGCCCCTTTTTACAAAACACCGGGTAAACACATAATGCCTCACGTAACAAGAGATGCTGTTCTGAATAACATCTATACAACACAGAACAGTGTTGAAATTCGGCTTCCATTACCCACTACACCGCTTAAAACACAGCAATGGGTAAATGAGTTTGCCACTCTCTTTCGCTTTACACTATCAGATGCAGACTGGGGAGCAGACCGATATCAGGTCATTTTAAATACCGTGCAACACGACGAGGCAATTCAGTGCATATTGTGTATCGAATGGCTTTGTGAAGCGATTTGGTTAGAACCTATTGGTACACAAAAAGCCCTAAGCGCTCTTTTGCACTATTTGCAGCAATAACATGCTGAATCAATAGTATAAAGTTGAATTTCCTGACCAAATCTCTTTGACCTTTGGCTTCGTCTAGTATTACTCTATTTCAAAACACATACTAAAAATAATTGTACGTAAATGACTCCTCTACCTGAGAGTGCATCACACTTCTTTTTCTCGGCGTTTTGGCCGAGTCATCTCCATTGTTTGTTGGGTCGCTAGCGCAATGGCATTCACTACACGCTTACTCGCGCTATTATTTATTGCTCTTGTATTTACAAATTCAAATGCACAGCCGTCTTCTTCTCAAACGCTTAGGATTGATGAATCATTCGACCATGCCACGGTAAATCAATATGCAACGATCACCGTGGCACCAAATAGTGCAACTTATTTTGATATTCTGCGAGGCGTAACTGCCAGCACGAGCTCATCAGGAAAAACATCACATCAGCGCCTGTGGTATTCCACGACACTTCATCATGCTGGTTATAGCGAGTTACCACTTCTCATCAATATTGACCGATTAAACATCGACGATTTACAAATATATTTACTCGATAGCAGCGAGAGAATTGTTCGCTCTTATCGCTATCAAGCAAGCAAAGGCGACTATTCTTTGCCCCAACCTATTCCCGCGATACGGCTGCCGTTCACACTTGAACCCTACCAGGATATGCGGCTAGTTATTGGCATACAGGATACAGGGCTAGCGCGATTCCCAATTGTCATATGGGAGCGAGATGCATTAAAGCAACACGATACCAATATGCTTATGCTACTTGGTGCAGTGTCTGGCATGCTGTCATTAATTGCATTTTATTTCCTGTTTTCTTATTTACAGCAGCGTATGCCAACGCGGTTTTGGTTGACCATGTCATCGCTTGTATTACTGGCATTGCTGTTTTTGACTCAAGGTGGCTTATCGCTATGGCCCAGTCTGACAAACGCTATCGAATACGCTTATGTTGTATGTTTTAGCATGCTGCTGCTGTGCATTGGCAAGGTGACTCACCATCTTTTCGAACGAATTCCTTTCATTCTTCGCTGCGTTAGTTATTTAGTCCCTATCGGAGTAACGCTATACAGTTTTACACTAAATGCCTATGCATCCACCCTCGCGATTCTACTTCTTATGGCCGTGATGGGCCTTTATCACGTATTGCTCGCTTTGTTTTTTAGAGACAAAGACAGTATTGCCGTTAGTCGTACTTACACGATTGCCTGGCTTTTCTTCTTCGTTTTCTATGCCTTTGTGGTCTCCAATTTGTTTGGCAACATGGTGTACACCTTTAACACTGCATTGGTTATGTTGTTCTTTTTAACCACAGGGTTTATGTGCTTCGGTTTTGCAGTTATCACCAAAGAACGTTCACTAAATCAAAAAAAGCTGTCTTCTCAAGCGGAAACCATTGAAAACCTAAATCATTTCTACGATCTATTTAGAAACTCTGCGGAAGGACACTACACGTCAACGTGGCAAGGTGAGCTTATCTCTGTAAACCCAGCTATGTGCAACGTTTTTGGCTATGAAAATGACGAGCAAATGCTTACTGAAGCCGCCAGTACTAAAGCTTTTTATGCCAATCCCGAAGACCGACATATTTTATTGGGTGAAATATCTCATCAGGGGCAAGTCACTGGCAAAGAAATAAGAGGTAAACGACGAGATGGCAGCGAGTTTTGGTTTTCTCTTTCTTGCCAGATTAGAGAAAACAATAATGGCCGCTTTTTATTTGGCTCTATCATTGATATCACCGAGAAAAAGCAGTCAGATTTAAGCCTTCAATATTTGGCAACACACGACTCTCTAACGGGCGTTTACAACAGAAGACAGTTTGAAAGCGAATTTAAAGCGAAAGTGGCAGAGCCAAGTCTTCCCCATACCTGCCTCTTATTTCTCGACTTGGACCGATTTAAGGTAGTTAACGATACCTGCGGTCACAAAGCGGGTGATGTGTTGATAAAAGATATTGCGCGACTTATCGAAAATACCCTCACCCCAAATGCCTTGCTAGCGCGTTTGGGCGGTGACGAATTTGGTATCGTCTACTCTGGAGTCGATGAAGATGAGGTCTACCTTAATGCTATTCGCATTCTAAACGCGGTACAAGCTTACCGATTTATGTGGGATAACCGCATATTTAACCTTGGGGTAAGTATCGGCATGGTCGTTTGCGAAGATACCTCTGTAAGTTCGGGCAATTATCTCAGTATGGCCGATGCCGCGTGCTACTTTGCGAAAGAGCAAGGCAGGAATCAGGTTCACAAATACAACAAAGATGACGAAAGCATGCAGCGCTATCAACGCGAGCTTGATTGGGTATCATCTATTAATTTGGCATTAGAAGAAGGTCGGTTTGCACTTTACTACCAGTCTCTGCGCCCGCTGAGTAAGCCAAACGATGGGCACTACTATGAAGTGCTACTTCGCTTGCAAGAGCCTGACGGTCGAATTGTGGAGCCTGCTAATTTCTTACCTACTGCCGAACGTTTTGAAATGAATGTCAGTGTAGATAAATGGGTGGTCACCAACACGTTTAAGTGGCTGGCAGAGAACCCTGAACACTTGGCTGATCTTAAACGCTGTAGCATCAATCTCAACTGCCACTCGCTAGCAGATAGAGATTTCACACTGTTTATTCTCAACGCATTTGAGACTTATGGTATTCCCTATGACAAAATCTGCTTTGAGGTTATCGAGTCGGTCGCCATTATCAAGATGGACGATACACTGAACTTTATGCAGACTTTCAATAGACTAGGCTGTTCTTTTGCGCTTGATGATTTTGGAAGTGGATTCTCCTCCTACAGCTACCTAAAAAGCTTGCCCGTTAGCCTTGTCAAAATAGACGGTATGTTCATTAAAGATATGCTTAACGATAGCGTTGATACCGCAATGGTGGCGTCGATTAATGACGTCGCAAAAGCCATGGGCATGCAGACCGTTGGGGAGTTTGTTGAGAACGATGCGATCATGGCACAGCTTGGCAAAATGGGAATAGACTTTGCCCAGGGTTATGGCGTAAGTAAACCGATGCCGCTTTCTGAATTCACACCTTTGTAATACCGCATAAAAAAGAGTGATATCGCAATAGCCCTAAAATGGACGAAAACGCGTATAATAGAGGGAATGCGTGATGACCTTTGTCTGTTTTAATGCGGGGTCCACGAGAATTGTGCGGGTAATTTTTATACAACATTGGCCTTACAAAGGCGGCCTTGTAAATCCAAAAGTTATCCCCACATATTGCCTACTGTCCAAAGTGTAGAAGTAACATGAGTAGCAAACAGCCTAAATACGAATATGTCAGTACAGCTAAATTACCAACGCGTCTTGGTGATTTTAAAATTCATGGTTTTGTAGAAGCCAGTGGTCAAGAACATGTGGCACTGTCCTATGGAAGCTGGAAAGAAGACGATGTTGTTCCTATTCGTATTCACTCTGAATGTTTAACGGGTGATTCATTATTCAGTACGCGTTGCGACTGTGGTTTTCAGCTTGAAAAAGCCATGCAGAATATCGTCGACAACGGTCATGGTGTGCTCTTGTACCTTAGACAAGAAGGCCGTGGCATAGGTCTACTCAATAAAATTCGGGCGTACAACCTACAAGACAGCGGCATGGACACCGTTGAAGCTAATGAGCACCTTGGATTTGACGCAGACTTACGTAGCTATGACATATGCAAGCTGATGCTAGATACACTTGACGTGAAGCATGTAGAGCTAATGACTAACAACCCTAAAAAGTTGGCAGCGCTTGAGTCGCTGGGTATTGACGTAGTAGCACGTAAGCCTATTGATCACGGCATCACCAAAGACAATAAGCACTACCTCAAGACAAAAACCGAAAAGCTGGGCCATGCCTTTGACCCGCATGTTTTTAAATAAAGTTCTAAACGCCTGCCCCACAGCAGGCGTTTTTATTTGTCGCGCTACTCACATTATTTTTTTACCGATTTCTCACACCAATCATCCCCATTCAGGTTCGGTTAATTAATCGTTGGTTATAACGTATACAGACTTACCACATTGCCCATACATAAACTATGACGTTTATCTGAGCAATGTAAGGAGGATGTATGAAAAACATAACCCTATCTGTACTTATTGCCTTATCAAGCGCTAGTGCGCTTCCTGTTATGGCGCAAACCGCAAATACGAACGCATCAACCAACGTGTCGATAGCAAATAGTGAACTCCAGTATACTGACGCAGAAATCGACAGTATCTTGGCGCCTATTGCGCTTTATCCGGATACGTTGCTGACGCATATTCTTATTGCTGCCACCTATCCGCTAGATGTTGTCGCAGCCGATAGATGGCGTCAAAGCAATCAACACTTAACGCCAGAACAAGTCGAAAGTGCTCTTGAAGACGTTAGTTGGGACCCCAGTGTAAAAGCGCTCGCGCCATTTACAGACTTACTTAATACCATCGCCAAAGATTTAGCGTGGCTGCAACAGCTTGGCGACAATGTACTAATTAGCCAAGCACGCGTATTAGACCGAGTCCAAGTTTTGCGCCAGCATGCTCACAACACAGGTAACTTGGTAACCAATGACTATATAGAAGTGGAAACTGAGCGACAGCGAGATAGAGAAATTATTTACATTGAACCTCGCCAGCGAGAAGTTGTGTACGTTCCCTATTACAACCCACACGTCGTTTATGGGCACTGGTGGCACGCTACAGCACCGATTTTTTGGGATCACAGAGTAAGCTATCGTCACTATCGAAATGTGTTTTGGGCGCCACGCGTTCGTTTATCAACGTTTTTCTATTTTGGTGGCGTCCATTGGCACAATCGCCATGTTGTGGTGCACAGATCACCGGTACGACGTTATTATCACGGCAGTCCACGCAAGCGTGTTATCAGCCGAGGATACCAACCTTGGGAACATCGAATCGATCACAGACGTGCGCGATATTCATCAAAAGTTGTGCGCAGTGCCCCTGCTCGTTTCAACCACAAAACGGTGGTACGAAGTCAAAAACAAGTGCGAACATTGACTGCACCTAATGTTGTGACATCACTTAAACAACGTGACGTGCGTGTTGACAAAGCAAAGCGGCACGCAACCATTCATAGGAAAGATACGGTTGAGCACGCGTTAGAACGCAATCAGGTGACCGTGTCAAAACAGCGTCCGTCGAGAGACGTGGCTATGGCAACACTCAAACGAGATAAGGCTGTTAGCGTAGCGCGCAAGCAATCGCAACGCATAGAACGCGCTTACTCAAAACCTAAGTCTATTGGATTGCAAAAGCCACAGCGTACGATTCAAACAGCTAAAAAGGTGCAAACGCCACAGCGAATTGTGCAGCACAAGGTTAAACCGTCTCGAATAACAAAAACGTCGCGAAGCGCATCACAACAGGCAAAACGAAGCGCACACAGCAGCACAAAACAGAGCAAAAGCGTCAAGCATAGCTACAGTGCTAAGCCACAGCGAAATGCAAACCGTGCGAATAAATCTTCGCAACAACGTTTAGCAAAACACTAAGCAAGTTTGGCTCCGGCAGATGATCTGCGCTGTCGGGGCTTTTTTATTGCACACTCGACGCGTGATGTAAAAGCATTGCGTCAACAAATCGAGCTGGTGAAGCGTCATCTAAATTGAAATATAGAGATGGTTCAATTAACTCAAGTTCCATAATGACCCATTTGTCTTGCTCTCTCACCAAATCAACACGTGCATAAAGTGCGTTTTCTGGCATAGCCTTTAACGCACGTTGAGCTAGGCTCATTTGCTCATTGTCAGCATCAACGGCGTGTAAACTCCCCCCGTGCTCTTCCTGCACGCGAAAGTCGCCCTTTTTCGGCACTTTTTTTATGGCGTGGCTGTACGTTCCACCGAAATAGAAAAGAGAATATTCTCCCTCATTAATCACACTTTCCAAGAAGGGCTGCACCATAAAGTCTCGAGACTGAAAAACGTGAGAAAGCTCAGCTGATTGTGCGGCCAAACCTTCACGGGTCAGTTTGAACGTATCGTCTGCGTTGGCGCTTAATACAGGTTTTAGAACCAGCGTGTCGCTATTCAATTCATCAAATGCACTATTAAGCTCATCGAGGTTAAATGCGTTGTACCACTGTGTTCGAACAATAGGTACCAAAGAAGATTCAAGGTCGCGCAGGTAGTGTTTTTCAATATTCCACATAATCAGCGTTAGGGGATTAAGCAATGACGCTGACGATTGTTCTATTTCTTTGAGACACTGCAAAAATGCATCTGCGTGCTGCTGGTAGTCCCATGTACTTCTTACCACGACATAATCAAACACATTCCAATCTACGCTTTTATTGCGCCATGAAACGGTTGACACTTGCCAACCCTTTGCTTCAAAGTGAGGGATAAGTAGTTCGTCATAAACGAAAAATGCTTCTAAATTGTCAGTTGAAAGAAACGCAATATGCGGCATAGAAAACCTTTATAATTGATCTACTAATGTACCTTTTTGGTACGAATTAGTATGTTTTAAAATCCATGCTGGTGAGTGAAACACTTTCGTTTCAAACCACTATTTTGTTATGCCAACAAGGATGTGCAAGTGAGCTAAGACGCTCAGATGCTATACCAAAGTTAAATGGTTTAAAAACGAGCAGTTAACTATAATTGCCGAACTTAGCACACCCAGTTTTTTTAACCTACACTTACATTATAGATTCCCTCTGGAGATTGGCATGCAGTACCCTTGGTTACTGGAAGGTCATAAGATTTTCCGCGTTGTAATTGTTGCACAGCTTATTATTGCGATAGTGATAGGGCTTATTACGGGTGAATTACTCCCTGCGTTTTTGTTTGGGCTACCCATTGCAGCGGTTCCGCTAGCGCTTAGTTTTCAAGACCCGTATTCGGCTATCAGCAGACACGCAATGGCCATAGGTGCTCAGCTACTTACCGCACTGCATATTCATCAGGCTTTCGGCCTAATCGAAATTCACTTTGAAATTTTTGTGCTCCTTGCATTCTTGTCATACTTTCGAGATTGGAAAGTGGTGGCGACGGGAACGCTTGTTGTTGCCGTGCATCATATTGGATTTTTCTTACTGCAAGCCGGCGGGGCCTCTGTATTCATTTTCGAAGAGGGTCACGTGACCTTCTCTATCTTACTTATGCACGCTGCGTTCGCCTTGGCCGAAGGTGGCGTGTTGATGTATATGGCAAAACAAGCTCATCAAGATGGCGCGGGAGCGGCAGAACTGCGTTTGTCTATTGAAAGTATGCTTAAAGCAGATGGCAAGCTCGACCTATCGGTTGAAATCAACCGTCAACATGACATTGTTCGACCGTTTGGCGAACTTATTGATCAAGTTAAATCGCTTGTTACGCTGGCATCTTCACTGACTGATGAAGTAGTAAAAGGCTGCAACAAGATGGAGCTTGCAGCGGGTAATATGTTTGAAATTAGTCGCAATACCGACCAAGAAATTGCCATGGTTTCAGCATCCTCCGAAGAGATTGCACAAACGATGCAAATATCTGCTGAGCAAACCACACTCGCTAGTGACAAAGCATCAGCAGCACAAGGGTCATCACAAAATACGCGAGATTCAATCTCGAGCACGAGTCGCACCATTGACTCTCTGCGCACTACGCTTAACGATGCTGCAAAAACTAATTCAGCACTCAACGAGCAGTGCTCACATATTTCAGATGCGATGCGCTCTATTACGGCGGTCGCAGAGCAAACCAACTTACTTGCGCTTAACGCTGCTATAGAGTCGGCGCGTGCGGGTGAGCACGGTCGAGGATTTGCGGTTGTCGCTGACGAAGTGCGAACGTTGGCAATTCGTTCAAAAGAAAGTGCTGACCAAATTACAAGTATTACCGAACAACTTGTTGCGCAAACGGCAAGTTCAGTAGAACAAATGCAAACCTGCATAGAGTTAGTCGATGAAGCCGTGTCATCAAGCGAAAACGCAACTAGCGCGATGACCGAGATAATGCAGCAAATTCGTGAGGCAAGCGAGAGCATGACCGAAATAGCAACGTCAGCGGTTGAACAAGAAACGGCCTCAACGTCTATTGCGAAAAGTACCGCTCGCTTAAGTGAATTCACATCAGAAGAATTGGCAACCGCCGAATCACTTGCACAAGAAGTCGAGGTTCTCTCTAAACTTTCGCAAGAGATGCGCGGCGCCATCGAACGATTCGAACTTTAAAACATGCCAAAAAGGTTAGGCTGGGCGCTGTTATTTTTATGGGCGGTAGGGCTTCTCACCGCCCTACTCGTTTATGGTCAACGTCAGTTAACGCAATTTGACCCAAATGGAACCTTGCTGCACCGCTCTACGTCTCCCACTTTTGATGAAGACATTGTCTCGTTGTTAAAAGACAATGGCGTAGATGCAGGTTCCATTATCCACGTTGGTACAACGCAAGACTGCTACTGTGAGACACTCACCACGCCGCATCAAACCCAGTTATTAAATAAACTCAAAGCATCAGCATACAACCTGAAAACATTGAACATAGAAGAGATTCCAGCGCTACAACAACTTGTATCCACAGTGCCTGCACTCATGGTTGTCGATAACCATTTTAATCTGCGATATTTAGGCCCCTATGCCACAGGTTACGGATGCTTTACAGGGAAAAACCTCGTCGACCAAGTGGTATCCTATACACAGACAAACGCCTACCAAGGTGCTGTGATCAACGCTGATGCTGAAGGGTGTTTCTGCTCATCGTTAATTTGAGGTCGTCATCCCCTGACTCATGCCCTTTAAGTGCGCCACCACACTTCGGCCCAATGCACTCATGTCATACCCCCCTTCCAGCATGCTTACTATTCTGCCCTGACAACACGCATCGGCAATCTGTCGCAATTGCTGACTTATCCAGAAATAATCATCTTCTACAAGGCGAAGGTGTGCCATAGGGTCTTCAGCATGAGCATCGAAACCTGCTGAAACAAAAACAAGTTCAGGCTGAAAGTTATGCAGTGCGTTGAACCAATGTTGTACTTTTTCACGAAAGACACGTCCTGTAGTACCGGCATCAAGCGGTACAGAAAGGATATTGCTGGCAGAAACGGGGGAACCGCAATGAGGGTAGAAAGGGTGCTGAAAGCTACTCAGCAGCATAATACGCTGGTCACCAGCCACTATTTGTTCAGTACCATTTCCATGATGCACATCAAAATCGACAATGGCAACACGCTTTAAATTGTAGTTTTGTAGTGCGTAGCGCGCAGCAATAACAATATTGTTAAACAAACAAAAGCCCATGGCGCTATCGTAAGTGGCGTGGTGACCAGGCGGACGCGTTGCACAAAAAGCCTGTCTGTCTTCTCCATCCATTACCCAATCTACGGCATTACATCCTGCGCCGGCAGACTCGAGCGCAGCGGTTAAGCTATGCTTCATTAGCCCCGTGTCTTCATCAAGCCAGGCAATGGTTTGCTTTTCACCTGCGTATAGCGTTTTTTCTTGGTCACCAAAGTTGGCCTGTGCAGCGCGTTCAAACACACTTTTAATATAATAAGGGTCATGAGCTAGCTGTAAGTAAGGTTCAGCGATGGCGGTCGCATCAGCATGCTCGCAAATCATGTCTAAGCCCGACGACAACAGCTGGTCATCGATGGCAAAGAGCCGATCTGGAGATTCGGGGTGCGCGTTACCCAGGTCGTGTTTAGTACCGTGTTTTCCTCGGTAGATTCTGATGGTCATAGTAAAGAGGCCACATCTAAAACCAGTTCCACGTCGCTGGGATCACCGGTAAATTTTCGCTTAAATTGCGCTTGTTCAAAAATAGCAATCATGGGTTTATTGTCGCCGCGTACATAAGCCATCATCTTGCTTATACCGCGTTTTTTCGCAACTTCAATGAGCTCGTTGAGTAAACGGCTAGCCATACCTTTGCCTTGTTGTGTTTCTCGGGTAACAAACGCGGCCTCGCAGGTATTATCTGAAGGGTTGTAGTAGAACCGCCCTACTGCGTGAATAGTTATCCTTGAGCCTTCTTGTCGAACAATGCACAAAGCGGCATCAGTGCTTTGGTCTACAGACACTAAATTACACGACTTCTCACGAGACATTTGTTTGGGGTCGTAATTGTAGCGAAGGCGAAGTGTTTCTTTTGTGTGCGAGTAGAAGAACTCTTGTAATCGACGTTCATCAGCAGGGTTCAGTGGGCGCATGTAGAACTTTTCGCCCTGAATTTGAAGCTTTTTAAGCTGGATATCGCCTAGCTCAGGAATATCTGTTGGATACTTCTCTTGATAGTGTGGCACCCAATAATGTTGACGAACTTCTTCAAGCAATGCGGAACGAAACTTAGGGTGCGCTACACGAATAAGCTCTAGTGCACGTTCGCGAATACTCTTACCTTTCAAAGAAGCAATACCATACTCAGTGACAACGTACTGCACATTACCTCGCGACGTCACTACACCTGCCCCCTCGCTAATACGCGGTGTTATGCGCGAAATAGTTTCGCCCCTGGCTGTGGACGGCAACGCAATGATGGCTTTTCCACCTTTACTAATAGAGGCGCCAGTCACAAAGTCAACTTGGCCGCCTATTCCGCTGTAAAAGTCATAACCCAGTGAGTCAGCAACCACCTGCCCCGTCAAATCCACTTCTAGCGCGCTGTTAATGGCAACCATATTGTCATTTTTGGCAATATTTGTTGGTTTATTGACGTAACTACTTGGGTAAAACTCAATATGAGGGTTGCTATCAATAAGGTCGTAAAGCTGTCGCGTACCAATAGCAAAACTTGTCACTATTTTGCCCGGGTGGAATGTCTTTTTCTTGTTGGTGATGGCACCTGATTCAAGCAGCTCAATAATACTGTCAGTCAGCATTTCACTGTGTATACCTAAGTCTTTATGATTACACAGATACTTCAACGTTGCGCTGGGTATTTTACCAATACCAAATTGCAGGGTGGCTCCGTCGTCTACCAACATCGATACATACTGTCCGATTCGTTCTGCTACAGAGTCTATTGGCGGAGGGCTTACCTCTACCAGTGGCTCATCCGCCTCAATACACGCATCAATCTCGCTAATATGGATGTAAGAGTGACCCGCCGTTCGGGGTATTTGACGGTTAATTTGTGCTATCACTTTCTTGCTTTGACGTAGCGCAGACATGGCAATGTCTACTGCTGGGCCAAGTGAACAGTAGCCAAATTCGTCGGGAGGGCTTACATTGACAAGCGCTGCATCCAGCGGCAGCGTGCCATCGCTGAATAAGCTTGAAACTTCAGATAAGAATACGGGCGTGTAGTCGGCGCGACCTTCATCGACTGCTTTACGCATAGTTTCACCGCCAATAAAGAAGGTATTGGCTTTAAACAGGTTTTTGTGCTCTTCACGAACCCAGCGCGTGTCGCCAAGCGCCAGCATGTGTACAAGCTCTATGTCACTGAAGCCCTCGCTGTTATCAATTAGGTGCTGAACAAGAGCATGCGGGACCGCAGCATTCCCGCCAACAAAGACTCTACATCCAGACTTAATCAAAGAAGGCCAATGCGGTGTATGCGGTAAACTAGAAGCCATATCCGTTTCGCTTTTATCGTCGACTTTCGCTCATCATGCCACAAAAACGATAGTTTTCCTGCCCTACAACTGTGCTGTGCCTATAAGCGATTAGTCGTAGCATCAGCACACAAAGAGACGCCGTATCAGTATCTGAACTTTTCTAACCAATTTCTAAAGAAAGGAGATATAACCGATTTACTATTTGCCAAACGATGTCCGTCGTTAAGTAGTAGTAACTGCGCCTTTTGGTGACGGGCATACTTTAGGCTGTTCTCTATGGGAATGATGTCATCGTTCCAGCCGTGTACCAGGCTCACATAACCATCGTATGGAAACCGCTGAACCTCATAATTTGGCATATATAGCGCGGGCGCCATTAGAAATACACCTCGCGCTGATATTTGACTGGCGGCAGCAAGAGACACATAGCCTCCCATACTCGAACCTACAAGAATGACATCGTTACATTTCTCTGCGATGGTTTCTTTAAGGCGGATTAGTCGAGCTTCAGGGCAGTCGAGATCGCGATAATCAATACTCTCTACCCCAAACCCCATATCAGTTGCTACGTTGGAAAGTGTGGTAATCTTACTACCCCACGGGCCACTTTCCTTACCATGAGAAAAAACGACGGTGGTCATCACCCATATCCCTATTAAAAAGAAGTAATTTTTCTCTCACTCTACAGCAACTAACGGTTACTTGTCTCCATTGTGAAACAGTTTTTCTACCAGTACATAAAACATAGGCACAAAGAATATCGCCAAGAAGGTTGCTGCAAACATACCTCCCATTACGGCAATACCAATAGCATTTTGACTCGCCGCGCCAGCACCGCTTGCTAATGCAAGTGGTGTAACACCAAGAATGAACGCCATCGACGTCATCAATATGGGGCGAAAACGCTGCGTTGCTGCATTGGCCACCGCTGTCATCAAATCAACGCCGGCTTCGTACTGCTCTTTTGCAAATTCAACAATAAGAATTGCGTTTTTAGCCGCAAGCCCTACTGTGGTTAAAAACGCCACCTGCAGGTAGACATCATTTGGCAGATTAAAGATAAATGCAGCGGTCACCGAGCCTAAGATACCTAATGGCACCACCAACATTACCGCAAAGGGTACAGACCAACTTTCATAAAGCGCAGCCAAGCAAAGGAAAACCACAAGGATTGATATTGCATAGAGCATAGGTGCTTGTGACCCAGCTTGCTGTTCTTCAAAAGACAGACCTGACCATTCAATGGCAAAGCCCGGTGGCAATTGCGACACAAGCTTTTGCATTTCCATCATTGCTTCACCAGAGGAAATACCTTCAGCAGGGCTACCCTGAATGTTTACCGAAGATACACCATTGAATCGTTCAAGTTTTGGAGAGCCATACACCCACTGTGTAGTAGCAAATGTACTAAACGCCACCATCTCACCATCACTGTTGCGCACAAACCACTTGTCCAGGTCTTCTGGTGTCATACGGTGAGGCGCATCAGCCTGCATGTATACGCGTTTAATGCGTCCCTTATCAATAAAGTCGTTAACATAGCTCGACCCCCAGGCAATCTGAAGTGCGCTATTTATCTCGCTTAAGTTAAGCCCAAGGGCAGACGCTTTTTCACTGTCGATATTAATTTTGAATTGCGGAACATCGCTGAGCCCATTGGGCCTAACGCCCGCCAATTTAGGGTTTTGTGCTGCCATACCAAGTAGCTGATTACGCGCGCTCATAAGCGCTTCATGACCATTACCCGCACGGTCAACTAACTGCATATCAAACCCCGTAGCGTTGCCTAATTCCATTATTGGTGGCGGTACTATGGGAAACGCCGAAGCATCTTGTATTTGACTGAACGCGCCAAACGCACGCCCTACGACAGCGAACGCAGAATCGCTTTCACCGCGTACGTCCCAATCGTTGAAATTTAAAAATGCCATGCCCGCATTTTGTGCTTGGCCAGCGAAGCTAAAACCAACCACGGCAAACATCCCGTTCACGGCACCTTTTTCATCGTCCAAAATATAGTTTTCAACCTGCTTGAGCGACTCAAGCGTTCGGCCTGCGGTCGCGCCAGGAGGTGCACTAACCAGTACCATCATGCGGCCCTGATCTTCATCAGGCAAAAACGCACCAGGTAGCTGATTAAAAATGACAACCATGCCACCCACCAATAATCCGTAGACTACAAAATAGCGTTTCAAACGCGCTGCCATATGGCTAGCCGTGCGCTGATAACCATCTCTTCCTTTGTTAAAAGTGCGATTAAACCAGCCAAAAAAGCCTTTATTTTTGTCGTGACCTTCAGGGTGCTTTTTCAATAACGTGGCGCACAATGAAGGTGATAGAACGATGGCCACAAGTACGGAAAACCCCATGGCTGAAACAATGGTAATCGAGAACTGGCGATAAATGGCGCCAGCCGAGCCACTGAAAAACGCCATAGGAATGAATACAGTAGAAAGCACCGCCGCAATGCCAACCAATGCCCCTGTTATTTGTGACATGGATTTCTTTGTTGCTTCAGCGGGTGAAAGCCCTTCTTCTTCCATGATGCGTTCAACGTTTTCTACCACTACGATGGCGTCATCCACTAAAAGACCAATTGCCAGTACCATGGCAAACATGGTGAGTACATTAATACTAAACCCAAAGGCGAGCAGTACCGCAAACGTACCCAACAACACCACCGGCACAGCGATAGTAGGAATAAGCGTTGCGCGCCAGTTTTGCAGGAAAAGTAGCATCACCAAAAACACCAGCACGACTGCTTCAATAAGCGTATGTACAACCGATTCAATAGACAACTCAATGAACGGCGAGCTATCTAACGGATAAACCACCTTAACGCTATCAGGTAAATTTGCTCTGAGCTCTTCAACCCGTGCTTTAACCGCTTCAATGGTGTCCAGTGCATTGGCGCCTGATGCCAAACTTACTGCCATGCCTGATGCTGGGTTTCGGTCGTAACGCACAATAACATCGTAACTCTCGGCCCCCAGCTCGACCCGCGCAACATCGCGCACACGCACCTGTGAACCGTCAGTATTTACGCGTAAAACTATGCGTTCAAAGTCTTCCACTGTTTGCAAACGACTTTGTGCCTGGATGGTAGCGTTTATCTGCTGGTTAACAATGGCTGGCATCCCGCCTAATTGACCCGCTGATACGTCGGTATTTTGCACTTGTACGGCTGCTTGTACATCATTTGGCGTAAGGTTGTAGCTATACAGCTTGTCGGGATCTAGCCAAATACGCATTGAACGTTGTGCACCAAATACCCTTACATTACCAACACCGTTCACCCGTGAAATAGGGTCGCGGAATTGCGATATCAGCATGTCACTTAGGTCATACTGTGTCATCGCATCATCTTCAGAATAAAAGCCAATTACCAACGCAAACGCACTGTTTGACTTTGTTACTGTTACCCCTTGTTGTTGAACTTGATTAGGTAGAAGAGGAAGTGCACCTTGTACTTTGTTCTGTGTTTGCACCTGAGCAATGTCAGGGTCGGTACCTGGTTCAAACGTTAAGTTGATCGACATACTGCTATTTGAGCTACTTGCAGAAAAATAGCGCAAGTTATCAATGCCTGACAAATTCTGCTCAATGACTTGGGTGACAGAATTCTCAACCGTCTCTGCCGATGCTCCAGGGTAGGTTGCACTAATGCTGACAGTAGGCGGTGCAACTTTAGGGTATTGCTCAATGGGCAAAGTATATATAGCAAGGATACCTGCCATCATTGTGATAATTGCCAGCACCCATGCAAAAACGGGCCTATCGATAAAAAAGCGAGCCATAATATGTAATTCCTTGCTTGCCTAGCGAGAGCCGCGTGATGAAGGTTGCCAATCTGACGGGTTAACCTTTGCCCCGGGTTTTACTTTCTGGTAGCCAGTCACAATAACTCGTTCTCCCTCAGTCACTCCATCTAACACCACATATTTATCGCGATAGATTTTGCCAATATTCAGGGTACGCCCTTCTACTTCATTGTTTTGGTTTACGACATAAACAGACAACGAACCGTCAGGTTGACGTGTCGTAGCGCGTTGGGGAACCAATAACGCATTCTCACGCCCGGTAATCACGTGCCCTTTTACAAAAAGTCCAGGTAGCAATACGCCATCGGGGTTTGGCATTTCCGCGCGAAGCGTTACCGAGCCAGTGGTTTCATCCACAGTAACTTCTGAAAACTTAACACTTCCCGTTTGTCCGTAACGTTCGCCCGTGACCTCATCTACTGTCAGCTCAACGTCCATCGCACCTAACTTACTCATTGCTTGTCGTAGGGTAAGTATGGCCGAACCAGATTCCTGCATATCAATATAAACAGGATCAAGCTGTGTAATAGTGGCTAGCTGCTGTGACTGGTTGGTAATGACTAGCGTACCCTCAGTAACAAATGAACGACTAATTCTTCCGCTTATGGGCGCGTAAACCTTGGTGTAGCCCATATTTACTTTCGCCACATCAACGGCAGCCTCTGCGACACTAATTGCCGCTTGCGCCTGTTCTTTCTGCGCAATTACGTCATCATATTCTTGTTTACTCACTGCATTTTGTGCGACTAAGTCGTCATAGCGCCGTGCTTTTGCTTCTAGCGTTTTAAGGTTTGCCTGCGCGCTTTTTAAATCAGCTTTGGCACTGTTTAACTGTGCGAGATAGCGGGCCTCATCAATTTGGTATAGCTGTTGCCCTTTTTCTACCTGTGCACCTTCTTCAAAAAGGCGCTCCGTAATCACACCATCAACCTGCGGGCGAACTTGCGACTGTCGAGATGGACTCACACGCCCAGGCAAGATCATTTCATGTACTACCGGTTGCTCTATCAACTTAACAACTGACACAGCTGGGGCGGGCATACTCTGGGCGCTCCCTTGCGCTTGTTCACTTTCATTTGAACATGCTGCCACACCAAACAATGTGACTAGTACCGCAGTAACATAAACTATGCGTCTCATAGACTTTCTATTTCCCAATAACAATAACGACGAGAACAGCGCGTTGCTCGCCTACCCAAGAATAAATTAATTATAGCGTAGCGCTTTCAATGCGCTTAGTTGACTACCATGCGTTCATATATGCCATAGCAGAAATCGTAATAATTTACGGAATGATGATGCGCGCGTATAAACCATATCTACGCGATTGGTGCGTATTGTGTGCATAAACAGGTCTAAATTAAAGCTAAGGGAGCTGAACTTGCCTAACTTATCGGTCAGTAACGTTAGACGTTGTTGGGAGCGAGTAGTATTGCCTTAGCATCTGAAAAGCACGAATAACTTTCTGCGCGCACTTCTGACTTCCTCCCTTATCGGGATGTGCTTTAAGCAACGCTTTTTTGTACTGTTTTTTTAGTGTAGTGAGAGGTATAGATTCATTATCGACACCATGCATGCCCAAGGTAGCGTGCGCCTTATCAATCTCATCTTGGGTGTATTGCATTGGCTCATCACTTATCATTTTTTGCCAAAAATCATTCAGTAGGCTTTCAACTTCCTGCACATCGGTTTGCTGAAAGTTAGACCACGTCAAATAATAGGCGGCGAGCGGATCGCGCTCTTGTAAGCTACTTGACGAGCCTGACGTCTCATCCGTCTGTGGTGTACTCGCGTGGCATTTGATATTGAGGGTATGAATTGACAGTTCTCCAACACCTTCTTCGCGCCAATGCTCACGCAATCGGTAAAGCGCATGAAACAAAACAAAATGTGTTCTAAAAAGCATAAGTGGGTCGCGAAGCGCATTTTCGTTGAAAAACGCATAAGGCGGCTGTTTTAAAATGCTGATTAACGCAAACTCGGTGGTGCCACTTTCAAAGATCTCGCGCATTGTCGAGAGCGTATCAACAAGAACATCAGCATTAAGTTTATGGATGTTGGCTACTTCGCTGTCGTTATTCAACGGCATTACTCCAGGTTATTCGCATAATAAGCCTTGGTACGTTATCGTAATAACGCTACACGTTGATATCAACGAGTGACCGTATATTTGCGATAAAGTAAACCAAAAGTCGCTTTTGGCTGTTAAAGTAGCATCTCACCAAACTACAACAAAAAATTTGGAGTTCACTTGAAAGCACTCATTGCCCTAGCCAGTATTGTTGGCTTCTTAATGGTGGTATTACCCGGCCCACTGTATCAATATGCCGGCGTTAGCCTTGGCACAGCCTTTACGTCACTACGTTTTGGTGTTTATGTTGGCGGTGCAGCGATTATTTTAATTATCCTTCAAGTTCTTATAAACCGTAAGAATGTGAACTGGGGCAGCACGTTTGTCTATGCAGTACTGGCACTTGTAGCGGTTGCTATGCCAGTGAGTATGATGAGCAAAGCGGGCGCAGTGCCGCCAATTCACGACATTACTACCGACGTAACCAATCCACCTGAATTTGTTGCTATTGCACCACTTCGTGAAGGTGCACCAAACCCTGTCAGTTATGAAGGTGGTGAGGTGACAAAACAACAGTTAGAAGCTTACCCTGAAATTAAGACGCAGCTACTGCCTCAAAGCGTGGAAGACGTATTTGCGGCGTCTGAAAAAGCCATCGATGCTTTAGGTTGGGAGCGCGTTACACAAGGCGCTTTGCCAAATACCTTAGAAGCTACTGACACAACAACCTGGTTCGGCTTTAAAGACGACGTTGTAATTCGTCTAACCGCACAGAACGACGATACCTTGGTTGATGTGCGCAGCAAATCACGCGTTGGCAAAAGCGACTTAGGTAAAAACGCTGAGCGTATTGATGCTTTCATGGCGCAATTGCGTAAGCAGTTAAACTAAGCATTAGTTAGTCGCTCATGTAATTGGAAAGGCCCGTATTGTCGGGCCTTTGTTATTACAGGCTAGCTAATTGCAGGCTCACCATACCAAGCACTGCTGCATTAATGCGATTGAACCAGCGCCAAAAGTTTGGACGCTGCATGTGGTGCGCAAAACGGGCCGTCAGGGTACTTAAGCCTACAAACCAAACAATAGAAGCACCAATAGCACCGCCTACAAACCACCATTTGTTTTCTTGCCACTGGCTGGCTAAATTACCCATCAATATCAGCGTGTCGAGGTAAAAGTGCGGGTTTAGCCATGTAACTGCAAGCGCAATCAAGAAAGCTTTTTTAAACGACAATGATTTTTTAGCCATTTCGAGTACTAGGGCGTCATTGGCCATCGACGACTTTATTTTATTGAAGGCTATCCACAATAAAAACGCCACACCTGCCCATTTAGTAACGGTGACAAGTGTTGGATACTCTTGCAATAGCAGCCCAAAACCCATTGCCCCCAAGCTAATTGATATAGCATCGCTGAAAATAAATAAAAGTACAAAAAGCGTGGTCCATTGTCGCTTCATGGATTGCTCTATCAGAAAGCTATTTTGCGCTCCTACTGCAATAATAAGCGTACCACCCATGACAAAACCACTTGTTGCTGCCGCCAACATAACCTGTGCCTCATGTTATAGAAACTTGCGATCGCTTTAGCTGCTTTAGTGATTAATAGCGGCTAAAGAAATACTGTGAAATTGACTTGATTTTATACAGCCTTTAAAACTAAATTAAATTAATGATATTTGTTTTTGATTAGCAAAATTAATATTTATAACGGTTTCTTCACAGGTAATAGACGATGTTGGATTACGATGCGCTACGCTGCTTTGATGAAGTGTTGCGATATGGCGGTTTTGAAAAAGGCGCACAGGCGTTAAACCTTACTCAATCGGCTGTTTCACAGAAGATAAAGCGGTTAGAACACAGCGTAGGAGGCCCGCTGCTGGTTCGTACCAAACCCCTTCGCCCTACTCCTTTAGGCAACGAATTGCTCGCGCACATACAAAAAGTTAACGTATTGGAAGAAGCACTAAACATTCAAAGTGGACTAACCGCCAGTGCGGCACCGCTGAGTGTTGCGGTCAATAATGACGTGTTGGCGACCTGGTTTTCTCAAGTGCTAGCCATTTTTGCCGAAACACGCGCTAACCCAGTTCATATTGTTAACGCCGATCAAACACAGACTCGCGAGATCCTGCAGCAAGGTAGAGCAATGGCATGTATCAGTCAAACCGGCACACCTGTTACTGGAGGTCAGTCGCAGCGTTTAGGTACGATGAAATATCAGCTTTACGCATCACCGCATTTCATTACACGTTATCTTTCAAGCGGCATCAGCCCTGACACCGTAATGCAAACCCCAGGTCTGTTGTACGATGAATACGATGTTACTTTGCTCACTGATTATCAACGAGAGTGTTTAGACATGGCGCCATCATTTAACACCTGCCACTGGTATCCGTCGTCACACGGGTTTGTCAAAATGGCGTTAGATGGCGTGGTATGGGCACTGCTTCCCACGTTGCAAGTTACACAAGAAGTTAAAGACGGCAGTCTTGTGCCACTATTTCCCGATAAAGAACTCGGCGTTCCACTTTTTTGGCATTGGATAACGTTAGACTCTGCTGCCTTGGGTGACCTTACAAAAGCAGTAAAACGTATCGCCAAACAGCAGCTTTTATAATTCACTGTATCAAGGTTAGCGTTATCGCTTCCGTTTATTGCTAAGCCTCACTGGCATACATTTGCTTATGTTGCGATTTGGTCACGTACATAAGTGCATCGGCTTTCTCAATCAACACCTCTAGACTTTCGCACTTTTCTGCGGTGATGTAACTCCCTACGCTCGCGGTTATTGGAATAGAAACCGTCAATAGTCGGATATCGCGTTTTAGCAGGCTTTCTTCAATGCGTGAAGCTAATCTGCGAGCTTGTTTCTCACTAAAGCAGTGACTCATCACCACGAATTCATCCCCGCCCAAACGCCCTACGGCATCTTGGTCTCTGCAGCGGCTTTTTAATACTTTTGCGACCACCCTCAACACGTCGTCTCCCGCAGCGTGCCCGTAGGCATCGTTGATTACTTTAAAATTGTCGATATCGATAAATGACAGCATTAAATAACCGCCTTTCTTGTTAAAAGTGTCGAGCAGATTTCTTGTCACCCCTTCCCAACCTGAACGATTAAGTAGTGAGCAAAGAGAATCGGTTGACGCTCGCTTAAATGCTGACAGCCTATCGTCATCGAGTTTTCTCACTTTTTTCGACGTTGCCAGGGCAAAAATAAATGCCTCAAGTGTAATCCCAATAATGAGACCATAACGATACATAAACGGTGATGCGTCAATAAGAATAAGTCTAAACGACATTGCTGTTACCATGATGGCAATACCACTCATCACCAAATATGAACAATGCACTTTTCTGATACAAGCATACACGCAGCTTGAAAAGGTAAACACCATAGTAATAAGTGTGATGAGGCTTAGTAACCGATTGACAACATGGACTTGGCTTATGGGAAAAACAATTTGTATAAACGCGAGAAACAACGAAAAGTAAGCCATCCCCATAATGATGTTGCGAACCCACTGGCGCAGCAAAACTTTGAAATCAAGTAATTGGTCTAAGAAATTTACGGCAGCAAAAACGGTAACACCAGCAAAAAACACGTGCAGTTTATAGCTATTGAAAACGCTAATGTCAGGCAAGACGATATTCATTAGTCCTTCTTGTAAAAGAAAGAAGATTGCAGCGTTGAGTACATAAAAACTATATGAGTAAAACCCATAGTTTCGTATGCTGTTACCGAGAATCCCGACGTAAATAGTCAGTGCGAAACAAAAGCCAATGAATAAGCTTATTGTGAATGTGTGAATAGAACTCGTTCGTTGATACTCACTCAACGAGCTCACTTTGACGCTAAGCGGTCGTGGTACTTGAGCACTGACATCAAGCACGTAGTTCTTTTTGCCAGCAGGCAAAACAAAGCTTACATCCGCCGCTACTAGCGAATTCACCCGCTCCATGTCTTGTGTATAGAGCTGTGCGAACGATGTGTAGCTTCTCGGAAAGTGAAGAACAGACGTTTCACTAATGTCACACTGCATTACAATGCGCTGTAAACCTTGCTCTAATGTTTTGTAGGGCTGACTATTTTCTTTGTTTGGCGACTGAAGATCGCAATTGGCAGACGCATGAGAGCCGACAGCTAGCACCGTCATAACTAACCATACACCAACCAAAAATCGAAGCGCGCTTGTCAACATAGATTTGCTTTCCCACCAACACTACAGCCAAATCCTTCTAGCGACCAGAGCTTGTCATGTGTAACTCGTCGTTCTGGCTTTCACCTAAAGCATTAATGTGAAAAACCACATTTGTTAAGCGTAGTTCAAAGTTGTTATTCATTCACCTTATATTCACTTGCAGTCTATTAAGCTGCTCGTCGTTATCAACTCCATACGGATAGTGTTATGAAAAATTTATATTTAGCGACTGCTTTTGCCTTTGCACCATTACTTTTGAGTGCTGAGGTTGCTGCAGGACAAGCGCCAATCTCTTATGACTATGTACAATTGGGGGCAGTGCAAACAGATTTCGCTGACATTCCTGAGTTTGACGCTAAAGGATTTCAATTCAAGGCGAGCAAAGAGTTGGGTTACAACGTGTTTGTAGAAGCCATGTATTTTGACGCGTCTGATGATGTAAGCGGATTTGACTTTGATGTCGACAAGTGGGAAGTGGCTTTGGGCTATGTACACCGCTTTTCGCCATCAACCGCTATAGATTTTCAGGCTGGCTATGGCGACATTGAACTTGGGCTAAGCAACAGTGAAGAATCAGCGTCTACGGGCACAAACTACTACATGTTGGAATCTAACGTTCGACACAACATTACCCCTAACTGGGAGGTTTTTGCTGGGTTAGAGTGGCAGTTTTGGGATGAAGATAGCGATCAAAAAGCCTATAACCTAGGTGCGCAATACAAATGGAATTCAATAGCACTAGGTGCTGAATACACCAAGTATTCAGATTCTGAAGTATTTGGCCTATATGCCCGCTATCAATTCTAAAAACATTACTAGCAAAGGGGGCATGCCCCCTTTTAGTGAATTTCGCATTATCTACGGCTAATAGCAGGAATATCAAAATAGGCGTCTGGGTCAGCTTCTTTAAGTGTATTGAGCATGTCTTTTCGCGCGGCTCTTACTGCGACCGTTTCGCCAAACACTTTTAAATGCAATTCCCCTATAAGCT
Source organism: uncultured Alteromonas sp. (assembly GCA_964454185.1). GTDB lineage: Bacteria > Pseudomonadota > Gammaproteobacteria > Enterobacterales > Alteromonadaceae > Alteromonas. The sequence continues at coordinate 13,325 of CAYVST010000010.1, read as the reverse complement.
GTTTTCCCTCCGCTTTGCTTAATAAGCCTAGCACTTCACCAGCATGCATAAAGCCCTGCACACGATGCTTGTCGGCGTCTACATTTTTGCCCGCTTTACTCGCTTCAAATAGCGCAATGAGTTTAGCCTCACAGGCAGCTAAAAAAACGTTCTGTGCATTTGAGTCATCCATGTTTATGTCCTTTCTTGGTTTTCATCACTGTTTATCACGCTTCCATTAATCTTATCAACTTAGCACTATTTTTAGCGCTCTGTAGCGTAAATGAAACCCTAGTTTCGCGCACAGTCACGATGTTTGTAGAATAATGAACAGGCACAATTCTCCTTTTTCGCCTACGCTTACATAAGCGAAAAAATATAAACAAGAACGCATATTTGAGAAGTGATTTTGCCATGTTAAAGCGTCTAATACTTGTCGTTACCTTTGGTCTTTTGAGCAGTCAGTATGGATATGGCTCTACCTCACCTCATGATTGGCACGCGTCACCGCATCATGTTTCTGTTTTGTTGGCCTCTACTTCTATAAATGGCGAAGAAAGTGCGTTTACACTGGGTTTCGACTACGAGTACAGAGTAAACGACTTTTTAGGTCTTGGCGTAGTTGCTGAATACGCGTTTGAAGATATTGATGCCTACACCTATTTACTTGTGGCCGACTTACATATCACGAATAATTTCATTGCCCAAGTCGGTCCAGGCATGGAGTTTCACGGCGGTGATAAAATAGAGGTTGCGCGTTTAGGGTTGCTGTATGAGTTTGAATTCTCAGGCATTACGCTTTCACCACAACTTCATTACGATTACCACAAAGACCACCCCGACGCGATAGTCGCAGGACTCGCAGTAGGCTTCGCCTTTTAACACAAGTACTTTTTAGCGCTGCGCACTACTCAAACTCGTCGCCATCATACTCGTAAGCTAAAAGAAACTTTGCAAGTGCGTGATAAGCAGGAAGTGACGTAGGGTCGATGTATCCATTTTTGGCTTGAGGGTGAGAAGCAAACCTTACCAATACCATTTCGGCCGTAGGGTCTACATAAATGGTCTGTCCATGCACGCCTCGTGCAGCAAAAGCATTATGTTCATTATGAAAAACCCACCATTGGCTTTTGTAGCTTGCACCAGGAAGCGTAGGAAATGCATTAGTAAATTTGGTTCTGTCGCCGCCATCTTTTATGCTCTGCACTACCTGTTGAGGGAACACTTTCCTAGCATTGAGATTACCTTCATTCAGTACCAGCAAACCGAGACGACCCATATCACGTAAACCTGCAGAAATGCCGCCACCAGCAAAAGCAACGCCTCTTGCATCAACCGTTTGATAGGCGCTTTGTTCTGCCCCCATTGGCCTCCACAACAATTCGCTAGCCAATGCCGTCACTGATTGCTGGGTAACTTGGCTTATGATCCAACCTAGCATGTCCGAGTTAATTGTTTTGTAGTGAAAAAGTGCGCCGTGTTCGCCTTCAGGTTTAACTGTTTGCAAGTACTCCCAATAACCATTTGGCCCTGTTTGTTCCTTTGTTCTAGGAAACGGGCTCGCCGCTTTGGAATACCGCCAAATGTCTGCATTCGGGTCAGCGTAGTTTTCTGAAAATGCGACGCCCGTTGTCATATTCATCACTTCTCTGACAGTGGCGTCAGCAAACGCACTGTCACCAATTTCCGGTACCAGTGTTTTTACCGCTGCGTCCTCGTTCAATACGCCTTTCGCAATAAGTATTTCGGCAATCAGCCCCGTAACTGACTTTGTCATCGACATTGCGGCATGTTGACCACGTTCATCTAAGCACCCGAAATAGCGTTCGTACACCACGCGCCCTTTGTGAATAACGAGCATACCGTCAGTATAGTTTTCATAAAGTGACTGCTCCCAGGTCATTACATTATCACTATTAAGTGGCGTAAAGGTGAGCGCGTCTATTTGGTCACGCATTTTTGAAAACTGCATATCGGGAAGGTATTGAAGGGGAATGGCATTACCCACACCTCGGCTGATTTCGCGGGTAGGTAAAAACTCTCTCAAATGACACACTGACCAACGTAATTTGGGAAAACTGAAATAGTTACTATCGGGTTGCTCAATGCGTTTTTCAGCCGCCAACGGGTAGCCCCGCATCCATCCCATGACTTTAGGGTCTGAAGCCTCCGCTGAGAGTGGTTGCGTGTTCTCAGCAAGGGTAGTGGTTGATAGCAGCATCGTTATACTGCAAATGAAGCGCCATAAATTGGTCATACGTTGCATTGTACTTGCCCTCCTGTTCCTTCATAACAAGTCTAGTTACCAACCTTAATACTGCGTACACGGATAACTGTGATCATTTTAGCCCATCATTTTTACCTACACGTTATATTTGCAGTAAAGTACAAAAGCTAATGCATTGAGTAACTTAATCGTCACTGATAAGGTATCTAAAAAACTAACAAGGACGTTCTTATGAAATACGCCACTTTTGCACTATTAGCTATAGCCCTCTTTAATGTGGGGTTTATTGCTGGCCGCTATACCGTCACGCCACCACAGGCGCATAACAATACGACCACTTCCATGAGCGCTAGACAAGGCCAAGATGGCATGGTCTCAAAAGAGATAGCTAAAGAAGAAACCATTTCAAATCACTCTGCGCCAACAAGCACCCGACTAGCTAGCGAAGTGAACACCAAGGAAACACATCTGGCGCACCAACAACGTGTTGACTCAACAATGAGTCAACAGGGCGTGATTTCTGATCAACACCAAAATGACCATTACGGTGCCACTAACGAACAAAAAGCATTATCTGCTGAGGAAACAACAAAATACCCGCTTGCTCAACAAGAGCTCTCTCAATGGACACAGCGCTACAAAAAAGAGCTAAAAGAAAATATGGCGAATACGTTGGGAGATGAAGGCGCGGAATTTATGTTCAAGCAAATTACCAAGGAAAATGCGTTTTTAAACGATCCCATAGCTGAACACTCACTTGAGGAAGATTTGTCACAGCGCAGTAATGTAGAACAGGCTATTCGGGACTATCTGGTAATGAACAACACCGATCCATCTATCGACATACTCAGCATCATCTGTATTCAGGGCTTATGTGAAGCTACACTTACCGGGAATGACAGCTCATCGTTGATGATAAATTACATGAATTTGGTTAACGGTGCCGTAGCGGGTATCACAGACGGTGGACGACCGACTACATATGTTATGCCTGACGGAGGTTTTTGGGCATATTGGTTGTTGCGCTACTAATCGCTAGTGTGAGAGGCGGCTACACCACCTGGCCGGCAGCCCAGCCGCTGCTCCATGCCCATTGGAAATTAAAGCCGCCTAACCAGCCTGTGACGTCGACTACTTCCCCTATAAAATAAAGGCCGTCAACGTTTTTGGCCATCATGGTTTTAGACGAAAGGTCGTTGGTATCAACACCACCAATAGTCACTTCTGCCGTGCGATACCCTTCTGTTCCATTAGGTTTTATTTGCCAATTCTCAAGTGTGTTAGCGATAGCATCACATTCAGCGTGTGACAGTTGCTTTACTGGCACATTTCGCCATTCATTGTATTCAATAAAGCTCTGTACCATACGTTTAGGGAAGACCTTACTTAAGCAAGTGGCAAGTAACGCGTCTGGCGTGTTTTCTCGCGCCGCTTTGACAAACGCGTGTGTGTCTTCATTTGGCAGTGTATTAATGCTAAGCGTGTCGCCAGCTTCCCAGTAACTCGAGATCTGCAGCATCGACGGGCCACTTAAGCCTCGGTGTGTGAACAACATGGCTTCTTTGAACGTGGTGTTATTACAACTGGCGTACACATCTACCGCGATGCCGCTTAGCTCAGCCAGCGTTTCTTTGTCTTTGTCGTGCAACGTAAATGGTACGAGTGCCGCTCGAGTGGGCAACACGTTAAGACCAAATTGTTCCGCAACTTTATAGCCAAAAGGCGTTGCGCCTAGCTTAGGCATACTCAAGCCGCCCGTGGCAATCACCAGCGACTCACATTGATAGTCGCCATTAGACGTTGAAAGTAAGTACCTACTTTCTGCTTTCTCTACCGAGAGAATTTCACAACGCGTTGTGATAGTAACATTCGCTTTTTCACATTCATTAAGTAGCAAATCGACAATGTCTTTTGCACTGTCATCACAGAACAATTGACCTAGCGTTTTCTCGTGGTAAGCAATACCATGTTCAGCCACAAGGCCAATAAAATCCCATTGTGTATATCGGCTAAGTGCCGATTTACAAAAGTGAGGGTTTTGCGAAAGAAAGTTCTCAGGCGCAGCGTACATGTTAGTGAAATTACAGCGACCACCGCCAGACATGAGTATTTTTCTACCCACTTTTTTTGCGTGGTCTAGTACTTCGACGCTACGCCCGCGCGCACCCGCTTGCGCAGCACAAAATAGTCCGGCAGCACCTGCACCTATAACAATGACATCGCGTTTTATCACTAACATGTACCTTTTACTTTTGCCCTTTATATTTGTCCTAAAAAGAGCGTCAATATCAACGTAGTGAACCCAAGCCCACTTGAATCACGGGATTATACGTATTGAGCCTGTTCACACAACGTAAACGCCTCTTGATACGCAAATTTAATATTGAGGCGCATCCACTCATAAGCACGTTTCATACTTATTAATAGTGTTAATTGTTTTTTTAAGCATGCTACCCTTTCAGTGTACGTTATTTGTTCGCAATACATTAGCGCACAACAGCTAACGTAAACACGCTTTATAGGTTTTTATACCACAATAATTAACACCATCATTTACAGAGGAATGTATGTATGGAAGCGTTTTTAGAGTCTATTGATATCAACCAATACCTACCCGCTGCTCTCGCTTGGGCCACCAATATTTTGCTGGCACTGGTTATTCTGATCATAGGGCTTTGGATTGCTGGCAAAGTAAACAAAGGCATTATTGCAATAGCCAACAGCCACCCGCAGCTGGACGATACACTGTTTAAGTTCTTTGGCAGCGTGGCACGCTATACCATCCTGGCATTTGTTGGTATTGCTATATTGAACCGCTTTGGCGTTCAAACCGCCTCTATTATTGCCCTTTTAGGGGCAGCGGGTTTAGCGGTTGGGCTTGCACTTCAAGGCACACTTTCAAATTTAGCCGCGGGTGTTATGTTGCTTATTTTCCGCCCCTACAAGGTAAACGATTTTGTAGATGCAGCGGGTAAGTTTGGTAAGGTCACTGAAATAGATCTGTTCACCACTATCCTTCAAACCTTCGACAACAAACAAATTATTATCCCCAACAGCCAAATCTGGGGAGAACAAATCGTTAATCACTCACACCATGAAATTCGTGGTGTTGATATGACATTTGGCGTTGCCTATGACGAGAATATTGATGCAGCGAGAGCCGTTATCGAAAAGGTACTTAGTGAGCATCCTAACGTATTAAAAGACCCTGCCCCGTTTGTTGAGGTCTCTACGCTTAATGATAGCTCGGTAGATTTTATCGTGCGCCCTTTCTGTCACGGCGAACACTACTTCGACATTTTGTTTTCAGTGCCGGAGCAAGTGAAAAAAGCCCTCGATGAAGCCAATATCGAAATTCCGTTTCCACACCGCAAAGTTATTGTGGTAAACGAGAGTGCTTAACCGTTAGGTTGGCGTATTATGGCTGGCTAGGAAACACAGCCAGTGGATGTGTGGTGATGAGCTTGACCAAGGCACGAGTACCCGGTTTGACCGCGTTTTCGTGACTTACGCGCACTTTAAGCTCATCGCCGCTATCTAGACTTAGCGCATACAAGCGGCTTTCACCTTCATAGCGTACCCACTTTACCGCACAATTAGTCTCGTTGCTTTGGGCGTCTAGGCTAAGGTCATCGGGGCGAACAAGCAGGTCTACTTCACCGCTGGCGCCTTGTAGTGGTGTGCCAGGTACATTGCCAATATGCGTAACAACCGTGTTATCAACGTTACTTTCGCTTGTGTCAAACGTCGCCTTTAAAAAGCTGGCTTCTCCCATAAAGCGCGCAACAAAGCGGCTTGCAGGCTTTGAATAGCAAGCTTCAGGTGAATCGAGTTGCTCCATCACACCCTTGTTGAGAATGCCTACTCTGTCACCAACGCTGAGCGCCTCATCTTGATCGTGCGTAACCCAAATAGCAGGCACGCCTGCTTTTTTAAGGGCATCGCGAATTTCCCATCGCAAGCTGTCTTTAAGGGCTGCATCTAAGTTTGAAAGCGGTTCATCAAGTAACACAAAAGCGGGCTCATGCGCCAAGGTTCGCGCTAATGCAACGCGCTGTTTTTGGCCTCCCGAAAGACGAGCAGGCTTGGCATCACGAAACGCATCTAGCCCAAGAAGCTTCAACCAGTGATCGGCCAATGCCGTGTCTTTTAGACGGAAACAAACATTTTGTTGTACGGTGAGGTGCGGAAACAGCGCGAAATCTTGAAAGACCATGCCCACGTTGCGCTTTTCAGGGGGAACGTGTTTGGTCGCAGTACTTTTCCAGTTCCCTAATTGCATACTGCCTTCGGAAATCGGAATAAGCCCAGCTAAAGCCTGTAATATGGTGGTTTTACCACAGCCCGTTGGCCCCACCAGCATGAGAATTTCGTCTTGCCCAAGTTCTAGATTTAACTTGTCGACTACGCGGGTAGACCCATAATTTACAGACAAATTACTCACACTTAGCATTACGAACGCTCATCCTCGGTTACAGTAAATTGGGCTTTTCGTTCGCCCGATAACATAAGCACTAGGCCAATGCCTGACAATAATACCAGTAGTAAGCCTGGCACAGCAGCACGGCCAAAGTAGCCAGCTTCATAGACACGCCACATGTAGGTAGCAAGTGTCTCAAATCCTGTAGGCCCCAGCATAAGGGTAGCTGGCAGCTCTCTCATGGCCTCTAAAAAGACCAACGCAGCGCCGGCAATCATACCACGAAGGGTAAGTGGAAGCGTAATGCGCATAAACGCCTCGCGCGGGCTTGCGCCCAGTACCCGAGCAGCCTTCACAAGACCCGAGTCAATGTTTTCAGACGTGCTCCTTACGCTACCAACAGCAAGAGGGATAAAGCGAAGCACATAGGCCATTACCAGCAAACTCAACGTTTGATAAAAGGCCGGAAGCTGAAGGCCGACATAAACCAGTGCGGTCCCCATAACAATACCAGGTACACCAAAACCGAAATAGGTGATGCGCTCCATGAAGCGACCCGCTTTGCCCGCAATAGCAGCATGGGCAACGGGGATTGCCAGCAGCACCGCCACTATAGCTGCAATAAATGAAGCATGAGCAGAATTCCAAGCATAGCTGAGTTCAAAGCCACCCGTGCCCTCACGTACAAGCCACAGTATAAATACAGCCAGCGGTAGCACTATTGCCATAAACACAACAGGGAACGCAGCAACAAGCATTAGGTTGCGTTGCCATCTGGCAGGAAATAGCACAAGGTGCTTTCCAGGCCGTTCTTTTGCGCCACCAATGCGGCTTTCAATAAATAAGATTAACCCCACAATGACCATCAGCTGCAGGCTCAGCATGGCAGCTTGGCTAAGACCAAAGGCGTTATATTCAACGAAAATAACGCGGGTAAACGTGTCTAGCCCCATAATGGCGGGCGTGCCAAAATCAGAAAGTGCATAAAGTGCTGCCAATAAGGCGCCTGCCGCAATACTGTTAACTACACGCGGTAACACCACACGCCACAGGCTTGCGCCTAGGGTTAGTCCTAATGTGCGAGCAGCATTGACTAGGTTCGCATCTAAGCTAAGCAGGCTTGCTCTGGTGGTCATCATCACAAACGGGTAAGTATATAAACTCATGACCAACGCGGAGCCCCACAGACCGCTAATAGGTGGTGTTGTGAAACCCAATACATTTTCAATTTCACCGCCGCGCCCAAACGAGAAGTACATCGCAAAAGCGCCGATATAGCTGGGAAGCGCTAGCGGTGCCGCAAGCACGACAAGCCAAAAGCGCTTGAACGGCATTTGCACATAAGCGGTAAAAAATGCCAGTGGAACACCAATCAACACTGCGCCAATAATGGTTAACACCACAAGCGACAGTGTATTACCTAAAACACGTAGATTATGTGTATCGAACAGCTGGGCGCTGTCTTGGGCTAAAGAAAACAAAACGCCGACGGGCAATAAAGCCATCAGCGCTATTAGTAGTGCCAGGGGATACGACTTAGGCCAGTTTGTCACAGTACGCCAACTTCCCTCATCATATTAAGCGTAGGGCGAAGATCGGCTAACTTGCGCAAATCCATCTCTGGCGGCGACAGGCTGCTTAAGCTTGCCAAGCCTTCTGGCTGGGCAACGCCTTGAACTAGCGGAATTTCATAAGCTTCGCGAGCTAAGTAAGACTGCACTTCAGTACTTAAAAGGTAACGAATAAAGTTAACCGGTAAGCTGCCTTCGCTTAGTGCAACAATGCCCGATGCATTAACCAAACAGCCCGCGTCGTTATTGGTGTAAGCTAGAGCCACATTGGCATCTGGCTTGCCCGATTTAAGACGCAGCGTGTAATAGTGGTTGGCAAAGCCAATATCGACTTCACCGCGTTCAACCCCCATCACAACACCAAGCTCACCAGCATATTTTTTCGCATTGCGATTAATGCCTTTCAGCCATGCTTTTGTGGCCTTTTCGCCCTCAAGCACTCGCATTGCGGTAACGAACGATTGAAACGACGAATAAGCAGGGGCCCAGCCAATTTTAAGATCGCTATCAGCTAGCGCCATCACGCTGTCGGGAATTTGCTCTAACGAAACACGCTTTGTGTTGTATGGCAACGTTCGAACACGCCCAGTAACAGGGGACCAGCTTGGGTATTGAAAGCCTTCCTTAAGCTGAGCGGTCATATCTGAAGGCAGAGGTTTTGCCGCCCCTGCATCGGTAACCACGCCTATAGAGCCGGTATCTACCGCCCAAAACAAATCAGCGCGTTTAACGCCAGCTTTGGTTTCCGCCACTATGGTGTTGGCTAGCGCCGCAGAGCCACCGCGACGCACTTTTAAATTAAGGTTTGGGTTACGCTTTTCTATCGCTTTAAGAACATTCTCATAAAGCCCGCCTTCGCCTCGACCCAAATACAACGTTAGGTCGCCTTCAAGCTTAGGCAATGAATCTACCGATACACTGCCTGTTTGCGTCATGGCGTGCACAGCGCTTAGTGGCAAGCTACCTAGTGCACCCGCTGCCGCTAGGCCCTGTAAGAATGTTCTTCTTTGCATTGCGCTTCCTTAAAATACGTCTTTACGACTTTTTTCTGCTTCCACTAGCAGCATACGTGCGCGATCCAATTTTGCTTGCATGGTTTCTACAACCTTGCGCACACCATCTACGCCTTTATCTTTTGAGATGGCTTGTGGAAGCGTTACGTTAAAGTCTTTTTCTAAGTCCTCAACCAGTGCCGCATCTTTTGCAATTAGATCGCCTTCTACGCCCTCGAAGCGTTGAAGGTAAGTATCGTGCACTAATGTTGTCGCTACTTCATGAAGTTGCTCTGCATATTTGGCAACTACACGATCGAGGCGCGTTTTAATGTCATCGATAATTTCAGGGCCGGTAGTCGGTTCTTGTTCCGTTGTCTTAACAACGTCGACTAGGCCTTTCTTTTGAT
>CAYVST010000010.1:0-3626 GCA_964454185.1 uncultured Alteromonas sp. | reverse complement strand
GGCCTGGGTCTTCTACGTTAATTTTTACCACTTCACCGTCTTCAACCAGCATTGAATAACGCAGTGAGCGCATGCCACCAAAGTTACCTGTATTCATGTCTAGGCCAACTTGCTTGGTAAAGTATCCATTGCCATCAGCTAGCATGATAATGTCTTCTGCGTTACTGGCCTTACCCCACGCATCCATAACAAACGCGTCGTTTACGCTTAGGCAAATAATACTATCTACGCCTTTGGCTTTAATTTTGTCTGCCAGAGCAACGTAACCAGGCAGGTGTGCTTGAGAACAGGTTGGTGTAAATGCACCAGGTACCGCAAACATTACCACACGCTTTCCAGTAAACAGTTCATTCGTTCCTGGGTTAGTTACTTCACCATTTTCTAAAAGGCTAAAATCCACCTCAGGCAGAGTGCTACCAACTTGTATCATGATGTTCTCCTAATTTTTCTGACACAAATACACGTCAAATCGATGTTTTTTACTTTCTATTGCCATTGATGGCTTATGTCCGGCCAGCACGTCTGCACTGTTTGGTCGCTTTACTACCACTCGGTGCGTGGCAAGCTTTAGTGCTGGCGGTAACAGCGCATCTGCATCAGGGTCGTGCCCTAACAATTGCTGAAACAGCCGCATTTCCTTTTTCACCAAGGCCGATTTCTTTTTATGCGGGAACATGGGGTCAAGATATATCGCATTCACATCCTCGCCTTCAAAGTATTGCATTACCTCGGCACTATTTCCATGCTGAAGTGTCATTCGTGACGCCAAGTCAGGATAGTCAATCTGAAGTCGCCTTATGCCATCTTCCAGCAAGGCAGCCACAATAGGCGAGCGCTCAATCATGGTAACGTGGCAACCAACGCTTACCAGCACAAAGGCGTCGCGCCCTAGGCCAGGAGTGGCATCTACTACGTGCCATTGTTCGTTACCTTTTAACCCTACCGCTTTAACAATAGGCTCTTTGCGACCACCGCCGTGTTGTTTTCGGTATAAGCTCGCCGGCGACGCAAAATCGACTTCAACGGGTAACACCTTTTTTTCACTGGCGTCACTTAACCCTAAAACGTTGTTGTGGACTTGCAAATAAAAGCCATCTGCTGGCGGTAGATTGTTTTCACAATAACTGAAACCCCACTTATCACTTATCGCTTTTGCAAGGTCTGAGTCTGCATCAAAACACGCATCTGCGGGCGCGCTGGTTACTACTAGTGGCAGTGTGTTAAGCATGGCCATACTGCTCCTTGTGCCCAATCCAGCGGTTAATGATAGCTTGTGCGTGAGAAGGGTATTTGTCCCATAACGTGTAGGCTATCTCTTGCACTTTAGGGATGAGCGCAGCGTCGCGCACCAAGTCGGCTATTTTAAGCTCGGCCATACCGGTTTGTTTGGTACCCATGAATTCTCCTGGCCCACGAATCTCTAGATCGCGCTGAGCAATATAAAATCCATCGTTTGATTCACGCAATACCCCTAAGCGCTGAGTTGCTGTTTTCGATAGCGGGCTTTGATACATCAGCACACACTGGCTTTCTACCGCACCTCGTCCTACTCGACCGCGCAATTGGTGTAGTTGAGCTAAACCCAACCGTTCAGGGTTTTCAATAATCATAATACTGGCATTAGGTACGTCTACGCCTACTTCAATTACCGTTGTAGCAACAAGCAAATCTAACTTGCCGTCTTTGAAATCTGCCATAACTTGTGCTTTTTCAGCCGGCTTTAAACGCCCGTGTACTAACCCCACCTGCAGGTCGGGTAGCGCAGTGCGAAGCGTCACCGCGGCGTCTTCTGCGGCTTGACACTCAAGCACTTCAGACTCGTCAATTAGCGTACATACCCAGTACGCTTGTCTGCCATTTTCTTTGCACGCTTGGCGTACCCGTTCTATTACATCGGCGCGGCGCGTATCAGGCAACACCACCGTTTGTACCGGTGTTCGCCCTGGCGGCAATTCATCAATTATAGAGGTATCTAAATCGGCATACGCGGTCATCGCGAGCGTTCTTGGAATAGGCGTGGCTGTCATGATCAACTGATGAGGATAGCGCCCTTGCTGTTCGCCCTTATCACGCAATGCTAAACGCTGATGCACACCAAACCGATGCTGTTCGTCCACAATAACGAGTGCTAGCTGCTGATAGTTCACACTTTCTTGGAATATAGCGTGCGTCCCCACAAGCATTTGAACATCGCCCGCCTCTAGTCTTGCCAGCACTTCATTGCGCGCCTTGCCTTTTAGTTTGCCGGCAAGCCAGCCCACTTCAATGCCAAGTGGCTCTAGCCAACCTCTGAAGTTATTGGCATGTTGCTCAGCAAGCAGCTCAGTAGGCGCCATTAAAGCCACCTGATGACCAGCTCCAATGGCTGAAAGTGCCGCAAGCGCAGCAACTAGCGTTTTACCAGACCCCACATCGCCTTGCACTAAGCGCATCATGGGGCGAGCGTGCTGCATGTCCTTTTGAATATCTGCTACTACTCGCGCCTGCGCCCCTGTTGGGGAAAATGGCAGCTGCGCAAGCATTTTATCGATAAGCACCTGATTAACGTCAATAGGAATACCCGGCTGTGCATCAGAGAGCTTGCGCACTTTAAGCACGCTTAAGTGATGAGACAGCAACTCTTCTAAAATAAGTCGGTATTGCGCAGGATGAAGACCTTCTTCCATTTCGTGAACGTCGACATCGGGTGGCGGCCTATGCACTAAATGCAATGCTTCGTTTAAGCTAATTTGCTCATCGTAAATGCCTTCTGGCAACAGATCTGCAAGCGCACCTTTATCTAGCAATGCCAGCGCTTGTTCAGTTAAGTTGCGTAAAGTCAGTTGCTTCACGCCATCTGTGGTGGGATAGACTGGAGTCAGAGATTCTTCACTTGGAGGTGCATCTTCTTCAACCAGTTTGAACTCAGGGTGCATCATTTCAATGCCCCATTTGCCCGTTCGAACTTCACCAAAACAGCGTACCGTATTACCTGGTGTCATCATTGAGCGCTGCACCGCGCCAAAGTGAAAAAAGCGCAGCGTGATGGTACCTGTACCGTCGCTTAGCTTCACCACCAGCATACGTTTTTTACCGTACTGGATATCTGCGCTCATCACTTCCCCTTGCACACTCACATGGGTAAAGGGACGACATTCGGCTACGCTGTATACGCGTGTTCTATCTTCGTAACGATGAGGAAGGTGAAACAAAATATCTTGAAGGGTAAACAAGCCAATTTTGTTGAGCTTTTCTGCCACCTTTGCACCCACGCCTTTAAGCGCAGTAATTGGTGTAGTGGCCAGTGCTTGCATTGGTCGAAGTCCTTCTTTTATCTATTTGATACTGACGCTAAGCGCCTAAATTTAAACGAAGTGTAAAGGATTGCGCCTAGGTTGGCGAGTACGCTTTAGGCCAGTTTTTGAAGAACCATGAGCAAAATAGAAAAAGCACAAAGAAAAGTGAACTCAAAAACTGTGGTTGCTATTATTTTCAGTAACTTATAACGTGCTATGTGTTTATCTTCCACCGTTGTTTGCAGCATGATCACTTTGACACACTTGGAAATAGTGGATTTAGCCCTTCGCTTAGCAGCAAGTGGCCAGCTAGCCTTGTTGATCTATTGGTTCGGTCAATACAAACCTAAG